>CAMFHW010000132.1 GCA_945952175.1 uncultured Phenylobacterium sp.
GAAGTCCCTTCATCGGTCCCTCGGCCCCATCCAGCTCACCATGCTGGGCATCGGCGGCATTATCGGCACCGGCATCTTCGTTCTGACGGCGGAGGCGGCCCAGAAGGCGGGCCCCGGCATGATGTTCGCCTTCGTCATCGCCGCCTTCGTCTGCGCGGTGGCGGCGCTCTGCTATTCCGAGCTGGCGGCCATGGTTCCCGTGGCGGGCTCGGCCTACACCTATTCCTACGCCGTACTGGGCGAGTTCGTGGCCTGGCTGGTGGGTTGGGCCCTGATCCTCGAATACGCCGTCGCCGCCAGCGCCGTGTGTGTCGGCTGGTCGGGTTATGTGGTCGGGCTGATCCAGCACTCCACCGGCTTCGTCATCCCGGCCGCCCTGGCCAACGGTCCCTATGCCGGCGGCATCATCAACCTGCCGGCCGTGCTGATCGGCTCGGCGGTGACGGGGCTGCTGGTGATCGGCACCAAGGAAAGCGCCACGGTCAACGCCATCCTGGTGGCGGTGAAGGTCGCCGCCCTGGCCCTGTTCGTCGCCCTCTCGATCCCAGTGATCAAGGACACCAACTTCCATCCGTTCGCGCCGCTCGGCACGTCAGGCGTGGTGGCCGCGGCCGCCTCGATCTTCTTCGCCTATGTCGGATTCGACGCGGTCTCGACCGCCGCCGAAGAGACCCGCGACCCGCAGCGCAACGTGCCCATCGGCCTGATCGGCTCGCTGGTCATCTGCACCATCTTCTACCTGCTGGTCGCGGCCGGCGCGGTGGGAGCCTACGGCGCCCAGCCGCTGTTCGGCGCGGGCGGCCAGATCCTGGCGCCCGGTTCGGCGGAGCTGACCGCGCGCTGCGCGGAATTCACGGCGAGCAGCGGCAAGGAGCCGCTGGTCTGCAGCCACGAGGCCCTGGCCCACGTGATGCGCCAGATCGGCCATCCCGTCGTCGGCAACCTGCTGGGCCTGGCGGCCGGCCTCGCCCTGCCCTCCGTCATCCTGATGATGATGTATGGCCAGACCCGCATCTTCTTCGTGATGTCGCGCGACGGCCTGCTGCCGCAGGTGCTGTCCAAGGTCCACCCGCGGTTCAAGACGCCCCATATCGTGACCATCGTCACAGGTATCGGCGTGGTGATCGCCGCGGCCTTCCTGCCGGTGGGTCAGCTGGCCAACGTCTCCAACTCCGGCACCCTGTTCGCCTTCCTGACGGTCGCGATCGCCGTGATGCTGCTGCGGCGCAGCGACCCCGCGCGGCATCGGCCGTTCCGCACCCCGCTGGTCTATGTGATCGCGCCGCTGGCCGTGGCCGGCTGCCTGATCCTGTTCTTCTTCCTGCCGCCGCTGGCCAAGCTGGTCTTCCCGGTCTGGGGGGCGATCGGGCTGGTGTTCTATTTCCTGTACGGGATGCGCAACAGCCATGTCGGCCGCGGCCTGATCGAGACCCCGGAGCTCGACCCGAACGCCCCGCCCTCGGCGGTGGCGCCCATGCCGGGCGCCCAGCCGCCGGCGGAATAGCCAGACGACGGAGAGGCCCGGGATCATCCCGGGCCTTTTCATATGGGCTGACAGGCCCGATGTTATGGGGATGAGCGAACCTGCCCCACAGCTTCCGATCCGCGCCCTGATCGCGCCGGTGACGCCCCTGCAGCAGAATTGCACCATCGTCTGGTGCGCCAAGACCAGGAAGGCCGCCTTCATCGATCCGGGCGGCGAGGTTCCGCGGCTGATGGCGGCGCTCAAGGACCACGACCTGGAGCTCGAAAAGATCTGGATCACCCACGGCCACCTCGACCACGCCGGCGGCACGGCGGCGATCAAGGAGCTGACGGGCGTCCCCATCGAGGGGCCCCACCCGGACGACCAGTTCTGGATCGACGAGATCAGCGCCTCTGGCGCCAAGTGGGGCATGCCCGAAGCGCGCAGCTTCACGCCGGACCGGTGGCTGGGCGACGGCGATGTGGTCACCCTCGGCGAGACGCAGTTCGAGGTGATCCACTGCCCGGGCCACACGCCGGGCCATGTGGTGTTCTTCCATCGCGAGGCGCGGTTCGCCCAGGTCGGCGACGTGCTGTTCCAGGGCTCGATCGGCCGCACCGATTTTCCGCGCGGCAATTACCCGCAGCTGATCCACTCCATCACCCAGAAGCTCTGGCCGCTGGGCGACGATGTCCGCTTCGTGCCCGGACACGGGCCGATGTCGAGCTTCGGGATCGAGCGGAAGACCAATCCGTTCGTCGCCGACGAGGTGTTGTCGGACGCCTGATCTTTCATCTGTGAAATTCGTGCGTTACCCAGAGTCACGACAATCCTGGGATGGAACTGCAGACTGACATGCCCACCGCCACGCCGCGCATCCTGATGGTCGATGACGATCCCGGCATCCGCGACGTGGTTTCCGACTTCCTGGGCAAGCACGGCTACGCCGTCGAGACCGCCGGCGACTCGCGCGAGATGGAACAGGTGCTGGAGCGCGGCCCGGTCGACCTGATCGTGCTCGACGTCATGCTGCCCGGCGAGGATGGCCTGGCCATCTGTCGCCGCCTGACCAGCTCCGACGCCCCGCCGATCATCATGCTCTCGGCCATGGGCGAGGACACCGACCGCATCGTGGGGCTGGAGCTCGGGGCCGACGACTATCTCTCCAAGCCCTGCAATCCGCGCGAGCTGCTGGCGCGCATCCGCGCGGTGCTGCGGCGCGCCGAGCAGCGTGGCTCCCAGAGCGGAGTGGGCGCCGGCTGCGAGTTCGCCGGCTGGCGACTCGACCTCGTGCGCCGCGAGCTCCGCTCCCCGGACGGCGTGGTGGTCAATCTGTCGTCTGGCGAGTTCTCGCTGCTGCGCGCCTTCGTCGAGCGGCCCCAACGCGTGCTGACGCGCGACCAGCTGCTCGATTTCGCCCGCGGCCCCGATTCCGACGCCTTCGACCGCGCCATCGACGTCCAGATCAGCCGCCTGCGCCGCAAGCTCGACGACGGGGCCTCGGGCCAGGACCTGATCCGCACCATCCGCAACGAGGGCTACATGTTCACGGCCAAGGTGCGCCGCCTGTGAACAAGCCCTGGACCCCGGCCGATCCCAAGGGGTCGGAACGGGCTCCGGCCGCGGCTCTCGCGCCGGCCGCCGCGCCGCGGTCCTCGACCTTCCACAAGCCGTGGACGGGTCGCCCGACAGCGTCGCTGTTCGGCCGCCTGCTGACCCTGATCGGCATCAGCCTGATCGCGGCCCAGCTGATCAACCTGTTCCTGGTCTTCAACCTGCCGCCGCCGCCGCCGGACTTCTACCGGATGAACGAGGTGGTGCAAGCCTATCGCGGCGAGCCGCCGACCTTCGCCGAACGCCGGGCGCTCGAGGTGGTGACGGAGAAGAAGCCGCCGACCCCGCCCATGGAGGGGCGCAGCGTCGAGCCGATCCGCGCCGAGCTCGCCAAGGACCTGGGCCTGGCGCCGGAGCAGGTGCAGATCTCGGGGGACCGCGTCCCCTTCGCCGACCGCCGCGTGTTCCGCATCGTTCGCGACCGCCTGGCCCAGGAAGGCGCGCCGAAGGAGGACCACTTCCTGGTCGCCCCCTTCGCGGTGGGCGTGCGGCAGCCGGACGGGACCTGGCGCACGGTGCGGCCGGCGCCGGTCTTCGGGCTGGAGGCCTGGCAGCAGCGCCTGATCCTGTGGTTCGTCGCCTCGACCCTCGCCATGGCGCCGCTGGCCTACGGTGTCGCGCGACGGCTCGCCCGGCCCTTCATGGTCTTCGCCCAGGCCGCCGAGCGCCTGGGCCGCGACCCGCGCGCCGAGCCCCTCCCCGTGGACATCAACGGCACCGCCGAGATCGAGATGACGGCGCGAGCGTTCAACGACATGCAGCAGCGCCTGTCCCGCTATGTCGAGGATCGCACCGCCATGGTGGGCGCGATCGCCCACGACCTGCGCACGCCCCTGACGCGCCTGCGTTTCCGCATCGAGAACGCGCCGGAGGACGTGCGGGCCAAGATGGCGACCGACATCGACCAGATGGAGGAGATGATCTCCGCCACCCTGACCTTCGTGCGCGACGCCAGCCGGCCAGGCGACCGCACGCCGCTGGAGCTGTCGTCCCTGCTCGAAAGCCTCTGCGACGAGATGGCGGAGACCGGGTCCGACACTGAGGTCGAGCGCGCCGACAAGGTGATCCTCGAGGGCGATCCGGTGGCGCTCAGACGCCTGTTCACCAACCTGCTGGAAAACGCCGTCAAGTACGGCGGCGGCGCCCGAGCCCGGGTGTTCCGCGACGGGGCGACCGCCATCGTCGAGATCGACGACCGTGGCCCGGGCATCCCGGAGACCGAACTCGACCGGGTCTTCGAGCCCTTCTATCGCCGCGAGCCGTCCCGTAGTCGCCAGACCGGCGGGATCGGTCTGGGTCTTGCCGTGGTCCGCTCCGTCGCGCGCGGGCATGGCGGGGACGTCACCTTGGCGAACCGGCCGGCCGGCGGCCTGACGGCCCGGGTCCAGTTGCCCCTCTGAACCTTATCTCCTTGGTCGGACAAAGCGATTCGTCCGTGTCCACCGACAAGGTCGTGATCGCCTTTGGCGCGGCAATTCGTCCTTAGGCGCAACTCTCCGGCGTTTCGCGGGTTTGCTTGACCGTAACTCAAGGAGAGCGTCGGTCGGTCCCCCCGCTGGTTGGCGCGATGCAGGAGCAACTCATGGACCTCGATGCCAACGCCAAGCCCAAGTCTCGACGCGGGTTCGCCGCCATGAATCCCGAGCGCCGTCGCGAGATCGCCCGCAAGGGCGGCGCGTCCGTGCCGGGTGAGAAGCGCAGCTTCGCCAAGGACCGCGACCTCGCCGCCTCGGCGGGCCGCAAGGGCGGCGAAAGCTCTCGCGGTGGGGGCAGAACGCCCAACGCCACGACGCCGCCGAACCAGCGCGGCTGATCTCTAAGTCTTGAAAGCGCCGCGGGCCCTCGGTCCGCGGCGTTCTTCACGCCGCCACAAGCCTGACGATGGCGAACCGCGGCGCCTCGCTTTCCCAGCGTCGGTCGATCCGCCAGCCCGCCTGGGCGGCCAGATCGCCAAATCCGTCCACCGTGAACTTGTACGAGTTTTCCGTGTGGATCGTCTCGCCCGCCATGAAATGGAAGCTGCGTCCGGCGACGC
Organism: uncultured Phenylobacterium sp.; assembly: GCA_945952175.1. Classification (GTDB taxonomy): domain Bacteria; phylum Pseudomonadota; class Alphaproteobacteria; order Caulobacterales; family Caulobacteraceae; genus Phenylobacterium. The sequence goes on from CAMFHW010000132.1 coordinate 5,115, forward strand.
GCACCTCCTGGTCGCACCGCGAGACCAGATGCATCTCCATGCGGCTCTCCTCGGCGTTCCACACCGCACGGTGGGCGAAGGCGTCGAGGTCGAAGTCGCCGTCGAGCTCGCGGTTGATACGCGTGAGCAGGTTCAGGTTGAACGCCGCCGTCACGCCCTGGGCGTCGTCATAGGCGGCCACCAGGACCGCCGGGTCCTTCACGATATCGATGCCGATCAGGAAGGCCGCGCCGCGACCCAGGAGCTGGCGGGCGCTGCGCAGGAAGGTCACCGCCTCTTCGGGCCGGAAGTTGCCGATGGTCGAGCCCGGGAAAAAGCCGGTGCGCGGCCGCCCCGTCGCGGCGTCGGGCAGATGCAAGGCGGTGGTGAAGTCGTCGACCAGCGGCGCGACTTCCAGACCCGGATAAGCCTCGCCGATCGCCTCGGCGGCCTGGGCCAGCGCGTCGGGGCTGATGTCGATCGGGACGTAGGCGCCGATCTGCGGCGCGGCGTCCAACAGAATGCGGGTCTTGGTCGAGGCGCCGCTGCCAAACTCCACGAGGGCCGCGTCGTCCGAGATCACCGCCGCCATCTCGGCGGCTGTGTCGCGCATCAGGGCGGTTTCGGTGCGGGTCGGATAGTATTCCGGAAGCTCGCAGATCTCCTCGAACAGCCGCGAGCCTTCGGCGTCATAGAAGTACTTCGCCGCGAGCTGCTTGCGCGGCCGCGACAGGCCGGCGACCACGTCGGCGGCGAAGGTGGTGTTGGTGCGCGGCAGCGGGGTGGCGATCTTGGGGTCGGCGTCCCAGGCGAGACGCACACCGGAGAACATCCAGCGCTGGCCGGGCGCGAAGAAGTTGCGATAGCTCGGCCGCACATGTCCGTCGGGGGTGGCGCAACAGCCGCCGCGCAGCACCATCTGGCCGATCATGAACTTGCCGTTGTACTCGCCGACGGCGCCGGCCGCCGGCTTGAAGCCGGGATAGGGCGAATAGGCGCTGCGGGTCCATTCCCACACATCGCCGAACATCTGGCGCAGCCCCGCGCCAGCCGGGTCGGCCCCGGCCGGCGACAGCCGACCGCGGCCCGTGAAGTTGCCCAGCGTCGGCAGACGGCGCGCGGCGTGCTCCCATTCCGCCTCGGTCGGCAGACGCGCGCCGGCCCAGGTCGCGAAGGCCTCGGCCTCATAGAAGCTCACATGGACGACAGGCGCATGGGGATCGACGGGGCGCGGGCCCTGCAGGGTCATGGTCTGCCAGCCGCCGCCAGGCTCCTGGCGCCAGTAGAGCGGCGCGGCCCACCCCTCCTCCTGGACCTTGGCCCAGCCCTCGGAGAGCCAGAACTCGGGCCGCCCATAGCCACCGTCGGCGATGAAGGCCAGCCACTCGCCGTTGGTCACCAGCCGGTCGGCCAACCTATAGGGCTGGAGGTAGGTCTTGTGGCGTGGGCCCTCATTGTCGAAGGCGAAGCCCGGACCGGCATGGCCGATCTCGACCACGCCGCCCTCGAAGCCGACCTCTCCGGCCGGGCCAGGATCGGCGGCCAGGCCATGAGGCGCCTCGCGCGCGAAGGCCGGCTTCAGCGGCGACTGGGCGAAGAGGTGCAGGATGTCCATCAGGATCAGCTCCTGATGCTGCTCCTCATGGGCGAGGCCGAGTTCGACGAGATCGGTCAGCTCGTGCTCGGTCGCCAGGAGGCGCGCCATGGCCGCGTCCACATGGTCGCGATAAGCCAGCACGTCGGACAGGGGCGGACGGGTCAGCAGGCCTCGCTGGGGCCGCGGCTGACGCGGGCCCAGCGCCTCGTAGTAGGAATTGAACAGATAGGCATAGGCGGGATCGAAGGCCTCATAGCCTTCGAGATGGGGCTGGAGCAGGAAGGTCTCGAAGAACCAGGTGGTGTGCGCCAGATGCCACTTGGCGGGGCTGGCGTCCGGCATGGACTGGGCCGCGGCGTCCTCGGGCGACAGATCCGCCACCAGGCCCCGCGTCCGGTGCCGCACATGGGCGTATCGGGACGACAACCGCAGGGCCGAGGCGCCGCGGAGGAGCGCGGGCAGCGCGGCCGTTTCGTTCGCTGACGCCATCTGAAGTCCCCTAATGCCGCGAGCCCCTCGGGGCGCAAATCCGCCCCACCGGCCGCAAACGCCGACCGGCGTTCTTTGTTGCAAATGTGGGGTCTCCGCCGACGGCCGCAAGCGGCCGTCACGTGGAACGAACGATGCGAGGAACGGATGGAGTCCGGGCGCGTTCACCCGTCAGGCGAATTGGGCGGGGCGGTCGGGGCGGATCGAGGGCACCCTATGAGTGAAGAGGCCACCTGGCGCGAGGAGGTCGTCGGTATGATACCGGCGCTGCGCGCGTTTGCCTGGTCCTTGTGCCACAATGGGTCGGACGCTGACGATCTCGTCCAGGACACCTTGATCAAGGCGTGGACCAATCGGGACAAGTACGAGGCCGGCACCAATCTTCGGGCCTGGCTGTTCACGATCCTGCGCAACACCTACTACACCCAGGTCACGCGCCGCCGGCGCGAGGTCCGCGACGAGACCGGGGAATACGCCTCGACCTTGAAGTCGCCGCCGACCCAGGACTGGACGGTGGCCATGCGCACCCTCCAGGCGGCGCTGAAGGAACTGCCCGCTGAACACCGCGAGGCCCTGATCTTGGTCGGCGCGGCGGGGCTCTCCTACGAGGAGGCGGCCGAGATCTGCGGCTGCGCGCTCGGCACCATCAAGAGCCGGGTGAACCGGGCCCGCGCGCGCCTGCTGAAGATCATGGACGCCGCCGATCCGGCGGACGTCATGGCCTACGAAACGGTCGTGGCCGCCAACCGCGTCTGAAACGTCCGTTCGCCTGGTACGCGACTTGCGGCTCGCCTCCTGAGATTTCTCAAAAGGGGACGGGTCGTGAAGTTCATCGGGTTCATCATCGCCGGCGCCATCGCTCTGGCCGCACACTCGGCGTCCGCCAGCGTGGTGATCATGCCTTCGGGCACGACCTCCGCGACCCTGGATCACTGGGGCCAGGCGCGCACCATGATCGAGCAGGCCAATCCCTATACCAGCGGTCCGGTGGAGATGGCCTCGGGCGTCACCTTCCACTCGACCAGCGCCCACAGCGTGGCCGGCTATATCGGCGACTACAGCTTCGGCTCGCACGGCTCGTGGTCGGGCCCGGCCAAGCCGATGATCGGCCTCAACGCCGCCGTCGGCGACATGACCATCGACTTCCAGACCCCGGTCTCGGCCGTCGTCGCGGAGCTGAACTGGATCGCGGGCGGCCATGACGCGCTGCCGGTCGTCATGTCGATCTACAATTCCGCGGGCGTGCTGCTGGAAAGCTTCCAGCTCACCGGCGGCAAGGACGGCGACCAGGCGCCCGGCGTCTTCGGCTTCGAGCGGGCCGGCAACGACATCGCGCGGCTGGTGCTGTCTAACGGCAAGATCGGCGCGCGCGACTTCCACACCCAGAACATCCCCGGCTTCAGCGCGTTCGGCGGCGAAGCGCGTCTGTCGGCGCCGGTGCCGGAGCCGGCGACCTGGACCATGATGATCCTGGGTTTCGGCCTCTCCGGCCTGATGGTCCGCGCCCGTCGTCAGGCGCCGGCGCGGGTCGGCGCCTAGGCCTTGGCGCGCTTGGGCCGCTCGGCCCACGGCGCGTCGAGCTGATCCACCACCGACAGGATGGTGTCAGGCACCGGCCGGCGCGCGAGCGCGCCGAACATGCCCTTCAGATTGGCCTCGAGCGCCGCGCGGCGCTCGAGCTTGCGTTGATCTCGTCCCATGGAGCCCCCCGATGGCGCCAGGATGCGACCCTAATGACGCCGCTGTCGGTCGGACAGACGACACAGGGCCACACCTCCCGCAGGTGGGTCGGGCTCATTTCTCCGCGGGATAGACCACCGGCAGCACCAGGGCCGAAGGACGGCTTGCGTCCATATAGACGCTGTTGATCGCCACCCGCGGCTTCAGCTCGTGGCGACCGGCCGCCTCGCCGGTGTTCGGATTGATCTCGAAGCGCGGGCTGTTCGACGAGGTGACGTGCAGGGCGATGCGGTGGCCCTTCTCGAAGGTGATCGCCGTGGACCACATGTCGATGACCAGCTCCTCCGGCGCGCCCGGCGTCATCATCTTCACGTCGTCGCCCATGCGGCCCCCGCGATAGCGGGCGCGGATCGGCGCATCGAGCACCAGCGCCTCGTAGCCGTCGGGATAGACGTCGACCAGCTTGGCCATGAAATCGGTGTCGGGCCCATCGGTCGCGCCATAGAGCTCGACCTTCACCGGCCCGGCGATGACGACGTCCTTGTCC
>CAMFHW010000133.1 GCA_945952175.1 uncultured Phenylobacterium sp.
CCCCTACACGGCTTCGGCCGGCGCCGCAGGCCAGATGGGCGCCCCGCCCCAGGCCAGCGCCAACGCCAACACCTTCGGCATCCCCGCCTCGAGCACCAGCAGCAGCGCGCTCGGCGGCGTCCTGCAAACCTTCGACAATATCGGCGCGGTACGGGCCGACGGCTCGGCCTCGGCGACGACACCCGCGCCCCGCACCGGCGACCTCATGGGCGCTGAGACCTCCGCAGCGACGGGCGTCAAGCCCGCGAAGCTGGCCCCCAAGCCTCATTAGACCGCTGGTCCCGGCATTCGCCGGGATGAGCGGAAATGGAACTAGGCCGCCACGTTCAGTTTCTGGATCAGGTCGCGCACCAGGCCCATGCGCTCCGGCGTCTTGGCCAGGTCGGCGCGCACCTCGTCGCTGCGGACCAGCCGCAGGGCCTCTGACTTCGCGCGGTCGGCGGCCGGACCCATCGGGGCGGCCTCGCCCACGGCCATCTGCAACAGCAGCATCAGCCGCTGGGCCGGCGGGCTCGCGCCGCGGGACAGGGCGGTGACCAGCTTGGCGTCGGCCTCGACCATCCCGCCGACGTCGCCGATCTTCACCTGGATCGGCACATAGTCCTCCTGGGCCAGCCCGCCGCGCGCGGCCGCCTTCTGGAGCTGGGCCAGATGATGCAGCTTGGTCGACGCGCTGTCCGGGCCGAAGCGGAATTCCTTCTCGAAGCGCAGGGCGGCGATGCCGGCGGCCAGATAGCGCGCGGCCTGGCGCTTGTTGGCGCCGCCGATCACGTTCTCCACCAGCCACATCAGGGCCTCGGTCTCCTCGCGGGCCGAGCGCTCGCGGCCCAGATAGGATTCCACGAAGTCGCCGGTCACCAGCATCCGCGAGCGGGTGGTGAAGGCCTCGGTCACGTCGTCCAGCGGCAGGATGGCGGCCGCGCCGGCCCCCGCGGCGGCGGTCAGCGCCATGGCGAGCGCGCGCATGACCTCGATCTCGCCCTGGGCGTCGGTGGGGCGCAGGCGGCGCGGGCCGGTCAGCTCGCGCACCACCCGCTTGGCGATGGCGCTGCGGACGCTCTGGAAATCCTCGGTCGAGAGCCAGTGCGCCAGGCGCTGGGCGGCCTCCGACAGGGGCGGCATCACCCGCGCGACCGAGGGCTCGATGCGCATCACCGCCTCGACCGGCTCGACGGCCGCCAGGCGGGTCATGGCTGCGAGGCGCGCGCCCAGGTCCAGGTCCTTGCCGATCACGTCGTCCAGGCCGGTCCGCGAGCCCAGGATCTCGGCCAGGGGCTGCTCGATCACCATCAGGGCGAGCGCGCGGGGCGGCCCGGTCACCGGGGCCGCGTCGGCCAGGTCCAGGAGGCGGGCGATCTTGTCGGACCAGGTCTTGGCCGGCGCGATCGAGACCGCGACGCCGGCGCCCAGCAGATAGGCGCGCTCGGGCTCCTTCGACACGCGCTCGGCGGCGCGGGCGAAGCCCTCCTTGTCCACGTCGGGCAGATTGCCCTTCCGGAAATCCTTCAGCAGCCGCTCGATGGCGCGCTCGGCCAGGCCCTGGAAGGTGCGCATCAGCTCGTGCACCGACAGGCCGCGGGCCTGGGCCTCGGGGATGGCGATCTTCTGGATGGCGTGCTGCAGGTCGGTGCCCGACGCCTCCAGCTCCTCGACCAGGTCGGCGCGGTGCAGCAGTTCGAACGGCGTCGCGTTCTTGCGCTCCAGCCAGCCCTCCAGCAGCCGCCCGATCCGCTCGCGCGCATGGACGGTGTAGAGGTCCTGCGGCGAGACGCAGAGCGGATCGTTGCTTTCCTTGACCGGCTTCTTCTTGGCCGCGTCCGGCGCGCCGAGATTGAGGATCGAGACCGAGGCGAACTCGCGGGTCTCAGGGTCCAGGGTCTCCTTGGTCACCTTCACCGCGGCGACCTTGCCGGCCTTCATCATCTCCTCGGCGGTGGCGATGGCCTGGGTGCGGTTCTCGGTGGCGAGCGCCAGCGACCAGGACGCGCCCGGCGCGCGCTTGGTGAAGAGCTCGTAGTGAACCTGGCCGGACATGAAGAGGGCCCCTTTCGGCCAACCAGGTTATGCAAACAAGCTTAAGAGCGGCTTTACCGCGGCGGTTTGCATTACGGGAACCACCTTGGCCGCAGATGATTCCGCCTCCGTGGCGCCCCATTGAGGCCACGGTGCAGGCCGACTAGCTTGGCCGAACTTCCGAAGCGCTAAAGGACCGCCCCCGAACGATGGCCAAGATCACCCTGGTGGACGACGACGAGAACATCGTCACGTCGGTCAGCCTCGCCCTCGAAAGCCACGGCCACACCGTGAAGGCCTATTATGATGGCGCCTCCGGCCTCGCCGCGCTCGAGAACGAGCCGCCGGACCTCGCCATCCTCGACGTGAAGATGCCGCGCATGGACGGCATGGAGGTGCTGCGCCGCCTGCGCCGCTCGTCGGATATCCCGGTGATTATCCTCACCTCCAAGGACGAGGAGATCGACGAGATCCTCGGCTTCAACCTCGGCGCCGACGACTACATGCACAAGCCGTTCAGCCAGCGCCTGCTGATCGAGCGGGTGAAGGCCCTGCTGCGCCGGGCCGGCGCGGACGGCGAGGAGGCCCCGACCCCGATCGGCGAGGCCGGCGCCCGGGCGCTGAAGCGCGGCAAGCTCACCCTCGACCCGGCCCGCCACGACTGCCTGTGGGACGGCAGGCCGGTGAAGCTCACCGTCACCGAGTTCCTGCTGCTGCAGTCGCTGGCCCAGCGGCCCGGCTTCGTGAAGAGCCGCGACAACCTGATGGACGCCGCCTACGACGATCAGGTCTATGTCGACGACCGCACCATCGACAGCCACATCAAGCGCATGCGGAAGAAGTTCCGCGAGGTGGACCCCGAGTTCGACGCGATCGAAACCCTCTATGGCGTCGGATACCGATACCGCGAATCCTGACCGTGGCGAGCCGGGATGGCTGAGCTGGCTGCCAGGCTCGCGCCTGGGGCGGCTCATCATCGTGCTCAACCTCCTGGGCCTGGCGATCATCATCGTCGGGGCCCTGGTGCTGAACGAACTGCGCCGCGGCCTGGTGATCGCCCGCATCGACAGCCTGACCACCCAGGGCGAGCTGATCGCCACCATCATCGACCAGGCCGCCACGGTGGGCGAGCCGACGCCGACCATGGATCCGGGCTATGCCAGCCAGCTCCTGCAGCTCCTGTCCAACCCGCGCACCCAGCGCGCGCGGCTGTTCGACAACACCGGCAAGCTGATCGCCGACAGCTACTGGGTGGCCGACCGGGTCGAGTGGAAGGTGCTGCCCCCGGCCAAGGCGCCCGGCCAGCAGGAGGGCATCGATCTCGGCCTGCGCCCCGCCAAGCTGCCGCCCAAGGCCGCCAACGCCGCCCTGTCCTTCGAGGTCGGCCAGGCCCTGACCGGCAAGCACGTGGCCGGCATGCGCCGCTCCGACGACGGCGAGCGGGTGGTGTCGGTCTCCATCCCGATCCAGCACGTCCAGGCCGTGCTGGGGGTGCTGACCCTGGAGGCCAACGATGTCGACGAGACCATCGCCCGCCAGCGTGCGGCGCTGTTCCCGTTCATCCTGCTGTCGATCGCGGTGACCTTCGTCTCGTCCCTGCTGCTCAACACCCTGATCGCCCTGCCGGTCCGGCGCCTCGCCCGGGCGGCCGACCGGGTGCGCCTGTCGCGCGCCCGCTCGATCTCCCTGCCCGACCTCGCCAAGCGTGACGACGAACTCGGCGACCTCACCCGCGCGCTCGAGGCCATGACCGACGCCCAGTCCGAGCGCATGGGCGCCATCGAGCGTTTCGCCGCCGACGTGGCGCACGAGATCAAGAACCCGCTCACCTCCCTGCGCTCGGCGGTCGAGACCCTCGACATCGTCCAGGATCCGGCGGCCCGCGAGCGCCTGCTGGCCATCCTCAAGCAGGACGTCCAGCGCCTCGACCGCCTGGTCACCGACATCTCCAACGCCTCGCGCCTCGACGCCGAGCTGTCGCGCGAGGACATGCGGCCCTTCGACCTGGGCCGCCTGATCGGCGAGATCGTCCAGATCTACGAGGCCTCCGCCAAGCCCGGCGAGGTTGGGGTCGTCTACCAGCCGCCGGACGCCATCGACCCGGCCATGGTCTCCGGCCGAGAGGGGCCGCTCGGCCAGGTGTTCCGCAACCTCATCGACAACGCCCGCTCGTTCAGCCCGGCCGGCGGCCAGGTGCGGATCGTGCTGGAACGGGTGCGCGGCGACGCGGTGGTCACGGTCGACGACGACGGCCCCGGCATCCCGCCCGACAATCTCGAGACCGTGTTTGAGCGGTTCTACACCTCGCGGCCCAAGGGCGCGGCCTTCGGCGGCAATTCCGGCCTCGGCCTGTCCATCGCCCGCCAGATCGTCGGCGCCCAGAACGGCGAGGTCCACGCCGAGAACCGCACCGACCCCACCGGCCGCATCCTCGGCGCCCGCTTCGTCGTCCGCCTCCCGGAAGCCAAGCGGTAAGGCCGTGGGCGCCCGCAACTCGTCCCCCACCCGCTCATCCCGGCGAATGCCGGGACCCAGATCCTATGACGGGACGGTCGGTGATCCGTCCCCCTCTGGACGCGGAGATCGCGGAGAAAGACGCAGAGATCACGGAGGGTGCTCTTCTCTGCGATCTCCGCGGACCTCCGCGATCTCTGCGTTCAAAGGCCACCTAGTTCCGTGCTTCAGGATCTGGATCCCGGCATTCGCCGGGACGAGCGGAGAGGGACCGGCATGACCACCCCCCTTCACGCCGGCCTCATCGCCCTCCACACCTCTTCCGGCTGGCGGGGCGCGCTCATCCAGGGCTCGTCCGGCGCGGGCAAGAGCGACCTTGCCCTGCGCTGCCTCGATGCCGGCTTCCGGCTGGTCGCCGACGACCGGGTGATCCTCTGGGCCTCGGGCGGCGCCCTCTACGGCCGCGCGCCGGGCCCGCTGGCCGGCCTCGTCGAGGTCCGCGGCCTGGGCGTCCTGCCCCATCCGGCCCTGGCCTTCTGCCGCATCGCCCTCAGTGTCCGCGACGGGCCGCCCGAACGCCTGCCCGACCCGGCCTCCGAGGCCTACGCAGGGTTGAGCGTCCCGAAAATCGTTCTCCCACTGCTTGAATCCTCGGCCCCTGCGAAATTGGGTCGCGCGTTGCTGCATCTTGGAGGCGGCGCGGAAGGAGCGTATCAATCCGCCCGCGTGGCCGCCGAACCCCCGCGGCCGGGTGGGGATACCCCTTGAGAGAGTTCAAATGATCGGCCTCGTGATCGTCACCCACGGGCGCCTGGCCGAGGAATTCGTCTTCGCCATGGAGCATGTGGTCGGCCCGCAATCGGCGGTGGCCGCCATCTGCATCGGGCCAGAGGACGATATGGAAAAGCGTCGCCAGGATATCCTGGCCGCCTGCGGCCGCGTGGATAATGGCGCCGGCGTCATCCTGCTCACCGACATGTTCGGCGGCACGCCCTCGAACCTCGCCATCTCCGTTATGGAGCAGACCAAGGCCGAGGTGATCGCCGGCCTCAACCTGCCCATGCTGATCAAGCTCGCCAGCGTTCGCTCCAAGCTCAACCTGGAAGACTGCGTCGCCCACGCCCAGGAAGCCGGGCGCAAGTACATCTCCGTCGCGTCCTACGTCCTGGCGGGGGAAAAGTGACGGCGACGGGCAGCGTCGACATCATCAACAAGCGCGGCCTCCACGCCCGGGCCTCGGCCAAGTTCGTCAAGCTGGCCTCGACCTTCGACGCCGAGGTCAAGGTCTCCAAGGACGGCCAGACCGTCGACGCTCGCTCGATCATGGGCCTGATGATGCTCGCCGCCGGCCCCGGCTGCGCCATCGAGATCGAAGCCGAGGGCCCCGAGGCCACCCAGGCCCTCGAAGCCCTCACCGCCCTCGTCAGCGCCCGCTTCGACGAAGACGAGTAGGGCTGGAGCGCCGACCCCCCTCCGCTCATCCCGGCGAATGCCGGGACCCAGATCATAGGGCGAAGGCGTACGCTCAGCCCGCGCTGAGCACTTGCGTACGCGCCCACGCAATGAGAACATTTAAAGAACGATGTTCTATACCTACATCCTGGCCAGCGGCCGCAACGGCACGCTTTATGTCGGCTCCACCGATGACCTGCGCCGCAGGACCTACCGCCACAAGACCAAGCAGGAAAAGGGCTTCACGGCTCGATACGGTGTCGATCAATTGGTCTGGTTCCAGAGCTTCGAGAGCCGTTCGAACGCCTTTCGACGGGAGCGTCGCATTAAGGAATGGCGGCGGTCCTGGAAAATTCTACTGATCGAGTCTGAGAACCCAACCTGGCGGGACCTCTACGACGACCTCAATAATCTCCTGACGTTGTAAGCCCAGCCATACGATCTGGGTCCCGGCATTCGCCGGGATGAGCGGGAGGGGCGGATCGCGAAGCCTCAGGTCTTCAGCTTGTACCCCGTGCGGAAGATCCACGAGATCGCCCCCAGGCACAGCACCATGAAGCCGAACGTGGCCGCCAGGCTGACCCCCACCTTCACGTCCGACACCCCGTAGAAGGCCCAGCGGAAGCCGCTGACCAGATAGACCACCGGGTTGAACAGCGCGATCTTCTGCCAGACCCCCGGCAGCATCGAGATCGAGTAGAAACTGCCGCCCAGGAAGGTCAGCGGCGTCACGATCATCATCGGCACGATCTGCAGCTTCTCCCAGCCGTCGGCCCACACCCCGATCACGAAGCCGAACAGCGAGAAGGTCACCGAGGTCAGGATCAGGAACGAGATCATCACCAGCGGGTGGATCACCGAGAACGGCACGAACAGCCGCGCGGTGGCCATGATGATCAGGCCCAGGATCACGCTCTTGGTGGCCGCGGCGCCCACATAGCCGACCACGATCTCCAGGGCCGAGATGGGCGCCGAGAGCACCTCGTAGATCGTGCCGGAGAACTTCGGCATGTAGATCCCGAAACTGGCGTTGGAGATGCTCTCGGTCAGGATCGACAGCATGATCAGGCCCGGCACGATGAAGGCGCCGTAGGTCACCCCGTCGATCTTCGCCATCCGCGCGCCGATCGCGGCGCCGAAGACGATGAAATAGAGCGAGGTCGAGATCACCGGCGAGGCGATCGACTGCAGCAGGGTCCGCCAGGTGCGGGCGAGCTCGAAGACGTAGATGGCGCGGATCGCATGGATGTTCACGGCCGGCTCCTCACCAGGCTGACGAAGATCTCCTCCAGCGAGGACTCCTCGGTCTTCAAGTCCTTGAAATCGATGCCGTATTCGCCCAGGCGGCGCAGCAAGCCGGCGATCCCGGTGCGGTCGGCCTGGGTGTCGAAGGTATAGATCAGGTCCAGCCCGTCGTTCGACAGCTCCAGCGGCTCGTCCGCCAGTTCGCGCGGGATCGCCAGCAGGGGCTCCTGCAGGTGCAGGGTCAGTTGCTTCTTGCCGAGCTTGCGCATCAGCACGGCCTTGTCCTCGACCAGGACGATCTCGCCCTTGGAGATCACCCCGATCCGGTCGGCCATCTCCTCGGCCTCCTCGATGTAGTGGGTGGTCAGGATGATGGTGACCCCGCTCTCGCGCAGGCCGCGCACCATCTCCCACATGTCGCGGCGCAGCTCGACGTCGACGCCGGCGGTCGGCTCGTCCAGGAACAGGATCTGCGGCTCGTGGCTCAGCGCCTTGGCGATCATCACCCGGCGTTTCATCCCGCCGGACAGCGCCATGATCTTCGAATCCTTCTTGTCCCAGAGGCTGAGACTTTTCAGCACCTTCTCCAGGTGGGCCGGGTTCGGCGACTTGCCGAACAGGCCGCGCGAGAACTTCACCGTATCCCAGACGCTCTCGAAGGCGTCGGTGTTCAGCTCCTGCGGCACCAGGCCAATCTTCGCGCGCGCCTGGCGGTACTCGCGCACGATGTCGTGGCCGTCGGCCAGCACCGTGCCGCCGCTCGCCCGTACGATCCCGCAGACGATGCTGATCAGGGTGGTTTTGCCCGCCCCGTTGGGACCCAAGAGGGCGAAGATCTCGCCGCGGCGGATGTCCAGGTCCACGCCCTTCAGCGCCTGGAAGCCGCCGGCATAGGTCTTGGACAGGCCGGAAATGGAAATGATCGACGACAAGCGGGCCTCCCTGCGGCGCCTCCGCCACATAGGCGGCCCCACCAGCTCAAACTACCCCCCAGGACGCATCAAGGCTCGCGCTGCCGACATCTGCCGCCATGCCGACGCCCCGCTTGACCGCCGCCGCGTCAAGGGCGTCCCCTGACCGAAACAAGGGGGAGGCGAGGCGATGAAGGCGCTGCTGTATCAGGGCGAACGGGACATCCGCTACGAGAGCTTCCCCGATCCCACGCCCGCCTCGCCGCTCGACGCCATCGTCAGGATGGACCGCTGCGGCATCTGCGGCTCCGACCTGCACATCTATCACGGCCAGGGTTTCTCGCCGGACATCGGCTTCTGCGTCGGCCACGAGGCGGTGGGCGAGGTGGTCGAGGTCGGCTCCGGCGTGCGTCGCCTGAAGCCGGGCGACCGGGTCATGCTGTCGGCCGCGGTCGGCTGCGGCAATTGCGTGAACTGCCTCGCCGGCGAGGTGAACCTCTGCCTGACCGGCGGCGCCGGCTGCTATGGCCTGTCCCACCGGTTGGAAGGCTGCCAGGCCGAGGCGATCCGCGTGCCGGCCGCCGACTTCAATGCCGCCCTGATCCCCGAGGGCCTCACCGCCGACCAGGCCCTGCTCCTCACCGACAACCTGCCGACCGCCTGGTACGGCCTGCGAAACGCCGAAGTCGGGCCCGGCAAGACGGTCGTCGTGGTCGGCTGCGGCCCGATCGGCCTGATGGCGGTCGAGGGCGCCTTCGTGCTCGGCGCGGCGCGGGTCTTCGCCGTCGACCTGGTGGCCGAGCGCCGCGCGCTCGCCGAGAGCCTAGGGGCGACCGCCTTCGGGTCCGACGCCGTCGAACGGATCGCCGAGGCCACCTCCGGCCGCATGGCCGACTGCGCCGTCGAGGCGGTGGGCGCCGACGCCACCATCCAGCTCGCCATGCGCTGCGTGGGCAAGATGGGCGTGGTCTCGGTGATCGGGGTCAATCAGAGCCGCGCCTTCGACTTCCCGATGGGCGTGGCCTTCATCAAGAACCTGACCTTCCGGATCGGCACCTGCTCGGTGCCGAAGTGGTGGCCGGAACTGGTGCCGCTGATCCAGGGCGGGCGGCTGAAGCCCGAGCGCTACATCAGCCACCGCATGCCGCTCAGCGAGGGGGCGGAGGCCTACCGCCTGTTCGACGCCCGCGAGGCCGGCGCGCTCAAGATGGTGCTGACCGGCTAGTCAGTAAGGGGCGCAAACCCCACCTGATCGCCTACAACATCGAGGTCAGGACGCGGTCCGGC
>CAMFHW010000134.1 GCA_945952175.1 uncultured Phenylobacterium sp.
GGCGCGCATCTTGGTCTCGGACATGGCGTTCACCGAGAACGGCACGTCGATCAGCTGTTCGTCACGCTTCCGCGCGGTGACGACGAGGCCTTCGACCTCGTTGCTGCTGGCGTTGTCCGCGGCGACGGCCACGACGGGCGCGGCGATGACGAGCGCGAGCAGGCTCACGCCGAGCGCCGAACGGCGGCGGGTTTGGATGGTTCGCATGGAGATTCCCCGGTTCTTATCGCGTGTCGCGCGAGCCGCTGAGGGCGGTGGCGCGATTCTGAGGCGAAGCATGGATGGGCTGGGGTGGCGCAAGTCAACCCGCGCGGCCGCCTGAACGCCTGTCAGTCAGAGAATACCTGCGGAACGTCGCGAGTTTACCACAGGTTCAACCCGGTGAACGCGCTCAATATCTAGCTTTCTGAAACCGTCTGTCACAAAGCGATATTGTTACAGGATATTCCTATAATGGGTATGAATAGGTGGTGTGCATGGCAAGTCTTTAGGTGCTGAATGACTGTGCGCCCGTGCCGTCCAAATGTGACGGTTGCGAAACCTGACTGGGACGGGCGTGATGCAATTCAGGCGCGAGTTCTTGCCCCAGGCGTTGCGTGTTTTGCAACGCGTCTCGCGCCCTTTGCGCACCCCGCCCTAGGTCCGCCGCCTAGGATCGCGCCGGCGCCATCCGGGCGCGGAGCGGCCTCATGTCCCAATTCCTTTGGCGCCTCGCCGTCTTGGCGGGGCTCGCCGTCCTCACCCTGGCGTCGCCCGCGGCCGCTTGGACCCGGCCCGGCCATATGGTCACCGCGGCGATCGCCTATGACGACCTGAAGGCCCGCAGTCCGCGCACGATCGACGCTCTTGCGGCGATCCTCGCCCAGCACCCGGATCGCGGCGCCTTCGAGGTTGCCGCGGGCCGCGCCGAGGGCGAAGAGCGGGCGCTGAGATTGATCCTGGAGGCGGTCCGTTGGCCGGACGACGCCCGTGGCGGGCCGTTCGACCATCCGACCTGGCACTATGCGCTGCGCCCGCTCGGCCGCCCGCACGCCGAGCCGCGCGGCGAGGCGCGCGAGGCTTTCGCGCTCAATGCCCGCCTGCTTCAAGACCCCGACGCCTCGTCCGCCGAGCGGGCGATCGCCCTGTGCTGGGTGATGCACCTGGCCGGAGACGTGCATCAGCCGCTGCACAACGCCGAGCGCATCTCGCCGGCCCATCCGGATGGCGACCATGGCGGCGGGCTCGACCAGGTGATCGATCCGGCGACCGGCAAGGCGATCAGCCTGCACTGGTTCTGGGACGACTCGGTCAACCGGCTGGGCGATCCGGAGCCGGCGATGGCGCGAGCCCGGGCGCTGGAAGCCGCGTTGCCGCGGGGTGGCTTCCCGGAACTGGCGCGCCCCGCGACCGCGGCCGAGTTCGGAGCCTGGGCGGAGGAGAGCTACGCCCTTGCCGGTGCATTGGCCTATCCGGCCGACCTGCGTCTGGCGACGAGCCCGAGCGCGGCGATCGCACCTCCACAAGCCTATGCCGCGGCGGTGCAAGCGGTAGCGGAACGCCGCGCCGTGCTGGCCGGCCATCGGCTGGCCGACGTGTTGGAGGCGCTGCTCGCGAAGCCCTGAAGCCGCGTTGCAAAACGCGCAACGCCCATCGCGCGCTTTGCGTTGGCCGCCGCCGGTCCGGTCAGGCCACAAGGCCGCCGACACCGATGGGGGACGAGATGAAGCAGGGCATCTGGGCGGGCGCGGCGGGGCTGGCGCTGTCGGCGGGGGCGGCCTGGGCGGAGACGCCGCCAGCCCAGGCGGTCGACGAACTGGTCGTGGTGGGCTCGCGCGGCGCTGCACGCCTGGCGACCGAGACCCCGGCGCCGGTCGACGTCTTCGGCGCGGAGCAGTTGGCCGATCGCGGCCTCAACGATCTTTCCAAGACCCTGCAGACCCTGGCGCCGGCCTTCAACTTCCCACGCTCCGCCACCGGCCCGTCATCGGCCAACACCCGCTCGGCGACGCTGCGTGGGCTGGGGCCGGACCAGGTGCTGGTGCTGATCAACGGCCATCGGCGGCATGGCTCGTCGGTGCTGAACTTCAACAATACGGTCGGCCGCGGGACCGTGCCGATCGACTTCAATACGATCCCGGCGTCGGCGATCCAGCGGGTCGAGATCCTGCGCGACGGCGCGGCGGCGCAGTACGGTTCGGACGCCATCGCCGGGGTGATCAACATCGTTCTGCGCGACGACGCGACGGGCGGGGCCGGCTCGCTCCAGCTCGGTGAAACCGAAGATGGCGACGGGGCGACGGTGATCGCGGCGGCGCGGCAGGGCTTCGATCTCGGCCAGGGCGGGTTCCTGATGCTGGACGCAGAACTCCGGAAGCGCGGCCACACCAATTCCGCGGAGGTCGATCCCCGCGTCGGCCGGATCACCCAGCGCCATGGCGATCCCGACTCCCGCGATCTCAACCTGGCCCTCAACGCCGAACGTCCGCTGGGGCCGGTCACCTTCTACGCCTTCGCCACCCTCGACGATCGCAAGTCCGAGAGCACGCCGCTCTTCCGGCTGCCAACCGTGGCGCCGACGATCTATCCGAACGGGTTCCTGCCCTTGGTCCGTCTGGATATGCGCGATTTCGGCGGCGCGGTGGGCCTGAAGGGCGAGGCGGCCGGCTGGATCTGGGACCTCAGCGACACCCTGGGCTACGACCGCGGCGCCTTCGAGGTCGACAACACGGTCAACACCTCGCTCGGCGCCTCGAGCCCACGCCGGTTCGACGCCGGCGGCACGCGCTATGGCCAGAACCTCGTCAACCTGACGGTCAGTCGCTCTTTCGCGATCCTGTCGGGGGCCAACCTGGCGGCGGGTCTGGAGCACCGTTACGAGCAGTTCCGCATCCGCCCCGGCGAGCCGGCCTCGTTCCAGGGCGCCGGGGCCCAGGGCTTTCCTGGCTACAATCCGCCAACCCCCGTGGACGTCGACCGCACGGCCTTCAGCGCTTTCCTGGATGGAGAGCTCAGCCTTCGGAAGGGCCTCGATCTGGGTTTGGCCGGACGGTTCGAGGACTATAGCGACTTCGGGCGGAAGACCGTCGGCAAAGCCTCGCTGTTCTGGCGCGCCAACGATTGGCTGGCGGTGCGGGCGACCACCTCGACGGGCTTCCGCGCACCCGCGTTGCAACAGCAATACTTCTCGACGGTGACCAGCCAACTCAGCGGCGGGGCGCTGGTCAATGTGGGGACCTTCGCGGTCAGCGACCCGGTCGCCCGGGCGCTCGGAGCGACCCCGCTGAAGGCGGAGACCTCGAAGAGCTATTCAGCCGGGATCGTGCTGACGCCCGCGCCGCATCTCAGCCTGACCGCTGACCTGTTCCGGATCGATGTCGACGACCGCATCGCCCTGTCGGAATCGCTGGCCGGCGCCAGCGTGGCCGCGATCCTGACGGCGCGGGGGATCACCAACGCCTCGCAGGTTCGGTTCTTCACCAACGCCGCGGACACCCGCACCGAAGGCTGGGAGGCGGCCGCCCATTGGTCGGGCGCGGTCGGCGGCGATGGGCGACTGGACCTCACCCTGGCCTATGGCTCCTACGACAGCGATGTCCGCCGACTGAAGGCCAATCCAGTGTTGCCGACCTTGCCGCTCCTGGGGCCGCAGTCGATCGGGGTGATGACCGACGCCCAGCCGCGCAACAAGCTGACCCTCGCGGGCGGGTTGGATTGGGGTCGCTGGACCCTCACGGCCGACCTGATCCGTTACGGCAAGTGGACCGCCGCGCCGCTGGGGCCGAGCCAAACCTTCGGGGCGAAGTTCACCCTCGACCTGTCGGCCGCCTATGACCTGACCGAGCGTCTGAACCTGCGAGCCGGTGTGATCAACGCCACCGACGCCTATCCCGACCGGGTGATCGGGGCCAATGACGGGCGACCCTATACGGAGGCCGGCGGCCTCGGCGTCGATGGGCGGGAGTATTACCTGCGCCTTTCGGCGCGCTGGTGAGCTAGGCGGCGCAGGCCAGCGGGTCCGGCATGGCCCGGGCTTCGGTCTCCAGCCAGCGCCAGACCATCTGGACGGACGGACGCCGGCGGCGATCCGGCGTCGCGGCCAGACGATAGCCGCCAGGGAAGCGGGCGGCGGGCAAGCCGAGGGGCTGCAGCCGGCCGTCACGCAGGTGAGGCAGGACGGTGGGGCTGGCGGCGAGCGCGACGCCGAGGCCTTGGGCCGCGATCTCGTACATGGCGTGGAGAAGGTCGAAGCCGGCGGCCGCGGACAGAGGGCCTTCGAAGCCCGTCGTCCGGGCCCACCAGGGCCAGAGGTCGCCGGGCCGGCTGACCGCCAGCAGGCGATGATCGTCCAGCCGCCCGCCGGCGGCGCGAAACCGCTCGACCAGCGCCGGAGCGGCGGCGGGAAACACGCCCACCGACAGCAGGGGCTCGCTGACCAGCCCGGCGACGTCGACATCGTCGAAACAGATGCCGAGATCCGCGTCACCGCTTCGGACGTCGGTGGCGTCGCGCTGGGTGCGCAGCGAGAGCTCGAGGTCGGGATGCGCGGCCCGAAACCGATCCAGACGCGGGATCAGCCAGCCCACGGCCAGCGAGTGCGAAAGCGACAGTGTGATGCGCCGAGCGCTTTCATCGTCGGCGCGGAGCCCGACCTGGCCCGCCGCGCGGCGAAGCTCGAGGAAGGCCGGCTTCAGCTCGACGAGACATTGGCGACCGGCCGCAGTGAGCCTCAAGCCCACGGGCGCGCGCTCGAACAGAGGCGCTCCGACATAGGCGGAGAAGGCCTGGACCCGGCGGGAGAACGCGGCGGGACTCAGGGCGCAGCGGTCGGCTGCGGCGCGGAAGGTGGGCTGCTCGGCGGCCTCGATGAAGGCTTCGATCTGCTCCAGCGGCGGCAGGCGGCGGCGCATGGCGATCCCGATGCGGCGAATGGGAACGCCAATTTAGCGCCGCCTCGATGACGTCGGCGTGTCAGCGTCCCGGTTCGACCAGGATCTTCACATGGGCCTCGGGGTCGCCGAGGGTGACGAAGGCCTGGGCGACGTCGGAGAGGCCGACCTTGCCGGTGACCACGCGGGAGACGTCGATCACGCCCTCGGAGAGTTGGCGAAGGGTGGCCGCGAATTCGTCGGGGCTGTAGCCGAACACGAAGGTGAGCTCGATCTCCTTGGTGATGGCGATGGCCGGCTCGATCTTGTCGGTCTCCATGCAGACGCCGGCGACGACGATCTGGCTGCCGGCCGGCGAGGCCTCGATCAGGTGCTGCAGGATGCCGGGCGAGCCGACGCATTCGAAGACCACCGGCTGGCCGAAGGTCTTGCCCATCATGCGGGCCATGTTCTGGGCGGCGCGGGCTGTGGGCACGCCGAAGCTTTCCCAGCGCGCGTGCGGACTCTCCTTGGAGGGGTCGATGACCACGTCGGCGCCCAGCATCTCGGCTGCGGCGCGGCGGCGCGGCGAATAGTCGGCCGCGATGACCGGGCCGTGGCCCTTGGCCTTGAGGCCGGCGATGACCGCCAGGCCGACGGGGCCGCAGCCCACGACCAGGCTGACGGAGTCCTTGTCCAGCTTGGCCTTGGCCACGGCGTGCGCGCCGACCGCGAAGGGTTCGGTGAGCGCGGCTTGGTCGGTCGGCAGGCCGTTCGGAACCTCCAGCACCATGGCCTCGGTCAGCAGCATGCGCTCGGCGAAGCCGCCGGGCAGGGCGTTGGAATAGCCCAGCAGCTCGACGCCCGTGGCGGTCAGGGTCGCGGGCACCGAGACCACGCGGGTCCCGGCCTTCAGGGTCTTGGGACTGCCTGGGCCATGGTCGAGGATCTCGGCGCAGAATTCATGGCCGAAGACGGTGTCGGCGGTCGGATCGAAGGCGCCGCCCATGGCGCTGTCGCCGCTCGCGCGGCGCGAGGTCTCGATCATGTGCTCCATGTGGTGCAGGGCGTGCAGGTCCGAGCCGCAGATGCCGCAGGCCAGGGTCCTGACCAGCACCTGGCCCGGGCCGGGCGTCAGTTCGGCGATCTCGTCGCAGACCAGTTGCTTGTTGCGGCGGATGACGGCGCGCATTTCGACCTCCCGGATACGTGGCGCGCATCCTTGCGGCCATCCGGGCGCGAAGGCCAGACTGTCGTCGCGGAAGGCGCTCGGCTTGCCCCCAAAGGCCATATCCCCTAACCCTCGCGCCTCGGAATCAGAGCGCGCGAGGAGCGCGCCAGCAGGGAGGGCCGCATGAGCCTCGCCTTCATCTTCCCCGGACAGGGCAGCCAGGCCGTCGGCATGGGCGTCGATCTCGCCGAAGCGTTCGCGACCGCCCGTGAGGTGTTCCAGGAAGTCGACGACGCGCTCGGCCAGAAGCTGTCGGCTCTGATGCGCGACGGCCCTGAGGACCAGCTGACGCTGACCGAGAACGCCCAGCCGGCCCTGATGGCGGTAAGCCTGGCCGTCACCCGGACGCTGGAGAAGGAATTCGGCGTCGGGATCGAGAAGGCCGCCTTTGTCGCCGGCCATTCGCTCGGCGAATATTCCGCCCTGGCGGCGGCCGGTGCGATCAGCCTGGCCGACACGGCGCGGTTGCTGAAGCTGCGCGGGCAGGCGATGCAGCGGTCGGTTCCCGTCGGCGCCGGCGCCATGGCCTCTCTGATCGGGCCCAAGACCGACGTCGCCCTGGCCGAGGCCGCCGCCGAGGCGGGCTCCGCCGTCGGCGTCTGCGTGGTCGCCAACGACAACAACTCCGGCAATGTGGTGATCTCCGGCGCCAAGGCGGCCGTGGACGTCGCCATCGAGAAGGCCAAGGAACTCGGCGCGCGGGCGATCCCGCTGAACGTCTCCGCGCCCTTCCATTGCCCCCTGATGCAGCCGGCCGCCGACGAGATGGCCCAGGCCCTGGCCTCCGCGACGATCCTGGCGCCGCGCGCGCCGCTGGTGGCCAATGTGACGGCGCGGCCGACCCTCGATCCCGAGGCGATCCGCCGGATGCTGGTGGAGCAGGTGACCGGCCGGGTGCGCTGGCGCGAGAGCATGATCTGGCTGGCCGGGGAGGGCGGTGTCACTCGCTTCGCCGAGGCAGGCGCCGGCAAGGTGTTGTCGGGCATGGCCAAGCGGATCGCGCCGGACGCCGAGGCGACTCCGCTGAACAGCCCGGCCGACCTCGAAGCCTTCGCCAAGAGCCTCTAAGGAGCCGCGTCCATGTTCGACCTGACCGGCAAGACCGCCCTCGTCACCGGCGCGACCGGCGGCATCGGCGCCGAGATCGCCAAGACCCTGCACGCCCAGGGCGCCCACGTGGTGCTGTCGGGCACCCGCGAGGCGGTGCTCGAGGACCTCGCCAAGGCGCTGGGCGACCGCGTCTCCGTGGCTGCGGCCAATCTCGGCGACGCCGAATCGGTCGACGGCCTGGTGGGCCGCGCCGAGGCCGCGACCGGCCAGCTCGACATCCTGGTGGCCAATGCCGGCATCACCAAGGACGGCCTGCTGATGCGGATGAAGGACGAGGACTGGGAGCAGGTCCTCAAGATCAACCTCGAGAGCTACTTCCGGCTCAGCCGCGCGGCGATGCGCGGCATGATGAAGCGGCGCTTCGGGCGGATCATCGGCATCACCTCGGTGGTGGGCGTCATGGGCAATCCGGGCCAGGCCAACTACGCCGCCTCCAAGGCCGGGATGATCGGCTTTTCCAAGGCCTTGGCGCAGGAAGTGGCCACGCGAGGCATCACCGTGAACTGCGTCGCGCCGGGCTTCATCGAGAGCCCGATGACCGACGCCCTGACCGACGCCCAGAAGGCGCAGATCATGGCCACCATCCCCACCGGACGCCTGGGAACCGGCGCTGAGGTGGCGGCGGCCTGCGCCTACCTCGCCAGCGCCGAGGCGGCCTACATGACCGGCCAGACCCTGCATGTGAACGGCGGAATGGCCATGATCTGAGCCGCTGGCATCCCCCAGTGGAACATGCTACGGCCACCCCCGAACGGGTGAGGCCGAGGTCTCAAACCCAAGCACCGTGAGCGGTTGACATCCTGTCGGCGGTCGCGGATGGATCAGTTGAACAACAGGGACTTATACGAATGTCCGACATCCTTGAGCGCGTGCGCAAGATCGTCATCGAACACCTCGACGCCGATCCGGAAAAGGTCACCGAGAAGGCCTCCTTTATCGACGACCTTGGCGCCGACAGTCTCGACAACGTCGAGCTGGTGATGGCGTTCGAGGAAGAGTTCGACATCGAGATCCCGGACGACGCGGCCGAGCACATCCAGACGGTGGGCGATGCGGTGAAGTTCATCGGAGAGCGTCTGGGCGCCTAAGGCCCGGATTTCGTTGAAGTTTTGGCCGCCGCGTCCCTGATATGAGGCGCGGCGGTCTGCGTATCGGAGCCCCGCCATGCGTCGTGTCGTCGTCACCGGGATCGGCCTGATCACCCCGCTGGGCCAGGGTCGCGAGATCACCTGGAAGCGGATCCTCGAGGGCCAGTCCGGCGCCGGCAAGATCACGACCTTCGATCCGGAGGGCTATGCCTGCCAGGTGGCCTGCGAAGTGCCGCGGGTGGACGGCCGGGGCGGCGGCGGCGCGGAGGTCGAGGGCAGCTTCGACCCCGACCAGACCATGGCCCCGAAGGACCAGCGCCGGGTCGACGACTTCATCCTCTACGCCGTCGCGGCGGCCGACGAGGCCGTGGCCGATTCCGGCTGGAAGCCCCAGTCGGACGAGGACTTCGAACGCACCGGCGTGATCATCGGCTCGGGCATAGGCGGCCTCGCCACCATCGAGAAGACCAGCATCGAGCTGCACGAGAAGGGGCCGCGCCGCGTCAGCCCGTTCTTCATCCCCTCGGCCCTGATCAACCTCGCCTCCGGCCAGGTCTCGATCAAGTACGGCTTCAAGGGCCCGAACCATTCGGTCGTCACCGCCTGCGCCACCGGCGCCCACGCGGTCGGCGACGCCGCGCGCCTGATCAAGTACGGCGACGCCGACGTGATGATCGCCGGCGGCGCCGAGGCCTCGGTCTGCCCGGTCGGCGTCGCGGGCTTCATCGCCTGCCGCGCCATGTCGACCGGCTTCAACGACGCGCCCGAGAAGGCCAGCCGCCCCTACGACAAGGACCGCGACGGCTTCGTCATGGGTGAGGGCGCCGGCGTCCTGGTGCTGGAGGAATACGAGCACGCCAAGGCCCGCGGCGCGAAGATCTATGCCGAGGTCGCGGGCTACGGCCTGGCGGGCGACGCCTATCACATCACCGCGCCCGCCGAGGACGGCGACGGCGGCTTCCGCGCCATGCGCGCGGCCATCAAGGACGCCGGCATCCAGGCCAGCGACATCGACTACATCAACGCCCACGGCACCTCGACCCCCC
>CAMFHW010000135.1 GCA_945952175.1 uncultured Phenylobacterium sp.
GCTCCAGGGGCCGCGCGCCGCGCGCGCCATAGACCCGCTCCAGCACCGACGGCGTCAGCTCCTGCGGCGGGCCATCGAACACCACCGCGCCGCGCGACATCGCCACGACCCGGTCGCAATAGGCCCGCGCGATCTCCAGGCTGTGCAGGTTGACCAGCACGGGCACGTCGCGCTCGCGGCAGAGGCGGCGCAGGGCCTCCATCACCGCCTCGGCGTTCACCGGATCCAGCGAGGCCACCGGCTCGTCGGCGAGCACGAGGTCGGGATCCTGCATCATGGCGCGGGCGATCGCCACGCGCTGCTGCTGGCCGCCGCTGAGCGTGCCGGCCCGCTGCAGGGCGGCCGGCGCCATATCCAGAGCGTCGAGCGCCAGGATCGCCTTGGCCCTGTCCTGCGCGGAGAACATCTTGAACAGGGTCGGCGTCAGCGGCCGCTCGGCCACCACCCCCACCAGCACATTGGTGATCACGTCCAGGCGCAGGCACAGGTTGAATTGCTGGAAGACCATGGCGCAGCGTCGCCGCCAGCGCCGCAGCTCCGCGCCTTTCAGGGCCGACATCGCCTGGCCGTCCCAGGCCACCTTGCCCGCGTCGGGCTCGGCCAGCCGGTTGATCAGCCGCAGCAGGGTCGACTTGCCGGCGCCCGAGCGGCCGATGATCCCGACCATCTCGCCCCGGTGGACCGCGAGGTTCACCCGGTCGACCGCGACCGTGTCGCCGAAGCGCTTGGTCAGCCCCTGAAGTTCGAGCATCGGACCTCCACTCGTGATGTCCGATGCTAGGTCGGCGGAGTGACGGCCCGGTGACGCGAGGGCCCTTCGAGCTGAGGACCAACCGCCAGGTTGTCGGGCTCGAGCGGGTTGAGGAAAAGTGGGAACCGGTTTCCGCTCGCAACCCGCTCCAACTCTTAAGCCAGGCGCGAGCGGATCTGCTGGGAGACCGTGTCCAGCGCCGCGACGCAGAGCACGTACAGGATCACGATGAACGACACCTGGCTGAAGGCGAAGATGCGGATCCGCTCCTCCAGCTCGAAGCCGATCCCGCCGGCGCCCACGATGCCCAGCACCGCCGCGTGCCGGAAGTTGGCCTCCAGATAGAACAGGGTCTGGCTGGCCATCAGCGGCGCGACCTGCGGGAAGAGGCCGTAGCGCAGCATGACCGGCGCGGGCGCGCCCGCGGCCCTCAGCCCCTCGACCGCCTTCTCGTCGGCGTTCTCGATCGCTTCGGCATAGAGCTTGGCCAAGCCCGGCACGTCGGCGATGGCGAGCGCCAGCACCCCGCCGAATGGCCCGAGCCCGAAAGCCGCCACGAACGTCAGCGCCCAGACCAGGGCCCGCGCGCCTCGGAACAAGTCCGGCGTCCGGCGGAAGGCGAAGTGCAGGGTCGGGTCGCTCACCACGGTCTTGGCGCCGATCAGCCCGAGTGGCAGCGCCGCCAGCGCCGCCAGCACCGTGCCCAGGAAGGCCATGGCGAAAGTCTCGCCGAGCGCGCGGACGATGCGCATCGGGTCGTGGCCGTCGCTGGGCGGGACCATGGCCCCCAGGAACCGGATCAGCTTTTCGCCGCCCTTGCCGAACGCCTCGAGGCTGATCTCCAGGTCGGCGGCCATCGCATAGAGGCTGGCCAGCGCCGCGACGACGACCACCCCGCGCACCGCCCGGTCCGTCCAGCTCGGCGCGATCGCCCGCGGCGCCAGTTGCCGCGCCTTGTTCAGGGCGGTGCTCATCGCTTGCCCCCAAGCCCGATCAGGCGGTGGCGGATCAGCTCTGAGCCGATGTCGATCACGAAGATCATGCCGACGATCAAGAGCAGGATCGCCAGATAGGTGTCGAACTCGGTGTAGGTGATCGCCCGCTGCAGCTCGATCCCGATGCCGCCCGCGCCGACGATCCCCAGCGCGGCCGCCGCCGCGACATTGCCCTCCAGCCGCAGCAGCGCATAGGAGGCGTAGCCGGGCAGGACCTGGGGCAGGACGCCGTAGCGGATCTTCTTCGCCAGCCCCGCGCCGCTGGCCTCCAGCGCCTCAAGCGGTCGCCCGTCCACCGACTCGTTGGCCTCCGCGAACAGCTTGCCGAGCCCGCCGACGGTGGACAGCGTCAGGGTGATCACGCCGGCCAGCGGCCCCACCCCGAAGGCCGCCACGAGCAGAAGCGCGACGATCAGGTCGGGCAGGGTGCGGATGAACTCCAGGGCCCGCCGCACGACGAACCGCACCGCCGGGATCGGCATCAGGTTCCGCGCGCAGGCGAAGCCCGCCAGCGCCGCGAGCGCCGCGCCGGCTACTGTGGCCAGCACCGCCATCTCGATGGTCTGGCGCAGGCTGCGCAGCCACAGCGGCAGGTCGTAGTACCACCACGCCAGCGAGCCATGCGTCTTGCGCCCCTCCAGCAGGGCGTGGGCTTGCAGGTCGGGGACCATCCGGCCTAGGAACACGCCGATCCGCCCCAGCGGGTCGCCGCCGATGTCGGCGCCGAAGAACTGGCTGCGCTGGGCCGAGATCGCCAGCAGCGCCGAGAAGACCAGCAGGCCCAGCAGGGCGTCCAGCCGCCGCCGGCGCAGGATTCGCCGCCGCGCCTGTTCGAACGCCGCGACGGGCGCGGGCAGCTCGGTCACTTGAGCGTCGCCAGGGTCAGGGCCTCGGCCTCGGCCGGCTGGAACTCCGCGGCGCCGGGCACGCCCGCGGCATAGGCGAAGGCGGCGGGCGCCTCCAGATGCAGCGGCAGGTGGATGCCGATCAGCCGGTAGCGCAGATCGAGCGGCATGTCGGTGCGCACCACCAGGGCCTCGGTCGCCCGCGGCCGCGCCTTGACCAGCACGCGCAGGTCGCCGCAGGGGTTCGGGTCTTTCGGCGACACCATCCGGCACACGCGCTGCCAGGCCGCGCCATGCACCGCCACCGCCTCCAGCCTGCCCTTGCGCAGGGCGTCCAGCGCCGTGTCGCCATCCGGCTCGACTGTCTCGCGATAGCTCCCGGCGGCGAGGCCGCGTTCGGCCAGCACCGCACGTGGCGTCGCCAGACCGGCGGACGATGCGCCGCCGAAGCCGATCGTGCGCCCCTTCAGGCCGGCGAGATCCTTGGCCGCGTCGGCGTTGCGCACCGCCACGATCACCGGGATGCGGTTGGCGTCATGGGCGCCGCGCACGGTCAGGATCGCGCGGGCCTGGGCCTGGATCGGCGCGTAGCTCGCGGGATCGAGCCGGGCCATGTCGACCTTGCCGCCGGCGAGCGCCGCCGCCGCCTCGGCGCGCGAGGCGAAGGCGCAGCGCTGGACCTCGCGGCCCAGTCGGGTCTCCAGGTGGTCGTAATAGGCCTTCTCGCCCGCCGGCCCGCCGGCGACCGGCTTGGCGCAAGGCGCCGTGGCGGCGGCCTGGACGGCGACGCGCAGGGGCGGGGCGGCCGCGCCGCCGGCCATCACAGCCAGGGCGGCCAGGATCGTCAGGCGCTTCACGACTTGCCCCCGCCGTTGCGGCGATGGGCCAGTTCCTCGCGGCGCAGGTCGATGATCTCCTTGTAGTGCTCGCGCGTCACCGCCGTGTAGGCCGAGCCGTCCAGCTGGCCGATGTCGGTCCAAAGCTGCGGTTCGTCATAGGGCAGGGCGGCCATCGCGCCGCGCACCAGGTCGATCAGCGCCTGCGGCCGGTCGGTCCGCGTCACCAGCACCTCGCTCGGGATCGGTCCCGCCGACCAGACGGTGCGGAAGTCCTTCAGGTCGATCAGCCCCTGCCGCGCCAGAGTGCGCAGCGGCCCGCGGGTGAAGCCGGTTTCCGGCGTCCCGCCGCTGGCCTGCAGGATCGCGCCCTCGAACTGGCCGTTGGCGAGCGCCATCACCGCCTGGGTGTGGGCGCCGGCGAAACTGGTCTTGCCGAAGAAGGTGTCCGGCTCGACGCCCTGCTTGCGCATCGCCGCCCGCGGATAGAGGTAACCGGAGGTCGAGTTGTAATCGACATAACCCAGCGAGCGGCCCTTCATGTCGGCCAGCGAGCGCACCGGGCTGTCAGCCTTCACCACCAGGGTCGAATAGTAGCCGGTCTCGCCCTCGGCCTGGCGGGTGGTGAACAGCGGCGCGACCTTGTTCCCCACCTGGGCGTCGACATTGGCGTAGCCGCCGCCGGCCAGGGTCGCGAAATCCACCTGCCCCGACGAGGTCGCCTGGATCACCCCGTTATAGTCGGAGGATTCGTAGAGCCGCACCGGCACGCCCAGCGCCTTGCCCAGATAGGCCTTGTAGGTCTCGCGGCGCTTGACCAGCTGCGGGTCGTCGTTCGTCCCGCTGATGGCGATCTTCACCTCCTTGAACTGGCTGCGCCAGTCGTCGCCCGACGACGTGTCGCGCCCGCCACATCCCGCGAGCGCGAGGACCGCGAGCGTCCCGAGGGCCGTCCGCCAAGCTCTTCCAGCCATGCTGTCACCAAAAGGGGCATGAGGCCCTCTGGGCTCGGGATAGAAGCCGCCACCCGTGTAGCCGCCGTGACGCTCATGTGACGAATAGGTGTGTCCGCGCCCGGTTGTCGGCGACATCTCCCCGTTAACCCCTGGTCGACCAAATCACCCCAGGGTCGCGCCGTGGCTTTCGTATCGTCTTCAGTTTCCGGCAGAACCGTCGAGTTCGATCATGGCGCGGCCCTACGGGTGCCGCCGCCCGGCGACCTGCGCAACTGGCGGCGCATCGAGGCCTGGCTCGGCGATCAGGGGATCATCGAAATGGACGCCGGCCTGATCCGCGTCCTCACCAATGGCGGCGAACTGGTCGCCAACAGCGGCGACTGGATCGTCCTGTCCTACCGCGGCGAATTCCACGTCGCCCGAGGCGAGCGCCCGCGCCACGACGCCTAGGTGCTTCGCCTCTGCAATGCTGGGCTGAAGTCCTGCGAAGCCCAAAGGGCGAAGCAGGATGGTGGATGCGACAGGGATTGAACCTGTGACCCCCTCGGTGTGAACGAGGTGCTCTCCCGCTGAGCTACGCATCCGCCGGAAGGGGTGCGCCTATAGCCCGCTTGCCGGCGGGCTGCAAGCGGTGAGAAGCGTCACGCAGCTTTCGACCAGCGCGCCATAGTCGCCGATCAGGATGTCGGCCCCGAGTTCCCTGGCCGGAATGTCCGTATAGCCGAAGTCGACCAGGATCAGGGCCGCGCCGGCCGCCCGCGCCGAGCCCGCGTCGGCCGCCGAATCCCCGACCATCACCGACCGGCCGATCTCGCCGCCGGCCAGTTCCACGGCCATGGCCACGTGCCGGCCGTCCGGCTTGGGGGCCGGGGCCATGTCCGGCCCGACCACGGCGTCGAAGAAGCGGCTCAGCTCCAGGGCGTCGAGGATCGGCGTCGTCAGCCGGGTGAGCTTGTTGGTGCAGACCGCCAGCCGCGCGCCAGCGGCCTTCAGTGTGGTCAGGGCCTCGACCACGCCGGGGAACGGCCGCGTCAGGTCGGCGCTGTGGGCCTGGTAGTGGGTCAGGAACCGGTCGAACAGGGCGTCCATCTGCGGCGGCGCCAGGCTGCGGCCCTGGGCGGCGAAGCCCCGCTCGATCATCTTGCGCGCGCCCTGGCCGATGAAGGACCGCGCGGTGTCGTCCAGCGGCACGGGCGCGATCCCTTCCTGCGCCAGCAGCACGTTCAGCGTGCCGATCAGGTCCGGCGCGGAATCCACCAGGGTCCCGTCCAGGTCGAAGACGATGGTCGCCCCGTCCAGCACCTCCAGCCCGGCCATCCCGCATCACCCCGCAATCGAAAGCGCTCGCCGTTTGGGCTAAAGCCCGCAAGATGGCAATGACCGCTCGATTCCAGGACGCCCACTCATGACAGCCAGTTCTTCGGGAAGAAGGGCCGCAGTGATCATGGCCGCCGGCCAGGGCACGCGCATGAAGTCGCCGATCCCCAAGCTGCTGCACAGGGTCGGCGGCCGCGCCCTGCTGGACCGGGTGATCGACACCGTCGAGGCCAGCGGCTGCGAGCGCATCGTGGTGGTGGTCGGCAATCACAGCCCGGGCGTCCGCGACCTGGTGGTCAAGCGGCTGGGGGAGGCCGCCGTCGCCGTCCAGGATCCGCCGCTCGGCACCGCCCATGCCGTGCTCGCAGCCAAGGACGCGCTGGCCGACTTCGACGGCGACGTCCTGGTGGTCAATGGCGACTGCCCGCTGCTGCAGCCCTCCGACCTCGCGCCGCTGTTCGCCCTGCGCGACCAGGGCTCGGCCCTGTCGCTGATGGGCTTCAAGCCGGAGAACCCGCTGCTCTACGGCCGCCTGATCTGCGGGGCCAACGGCCACGTCATGCGCATCGTCGAGGCCCGCGAGGCCACCGAGGAGGAGCTGTCGGCCAAGGCCTGCAACGCCGGCATGTACTGCGCCGACCGCGCCCAGCTCTTCGCCTGGCTGTCGCGGGTGACCAACGACAACGCCAAGGGCGAGTTCTACATCACCGACATCGTCGCCATGGCCACGGCCGAGGAGAAGGTGGTCCGCGCCCATTTCGCCCCGGAAAACGCGGTCATGGGCGCCGACACCCCGCTGCAGCTCTCGCAGGCCGAGGCGGTGTTCCAGGCCCGCGCCCGCGCCCACTTCCTGGCCGAGGGCGTGGCCATGCTGGCGCCTGACACGGTCCACTTCTCGTGGGACACCCAGATCGCCGCCGGCGTCCAGATCGAGCAATTCGTGGTCTTCGCGCCCGGCGTTTCGGTGGCGACCGGCGCCGTCATCCGCGCCTTCAGCCATCTGGAGGGCGCCAGGGTGGGGGCCGGCGCGCTCGTCGGCCCCTATGCCCGCCTGCGGCCCGGGGCCGACATCGGCGAGGACGTCCACATCGGCAACTTCGTCGAGGTCAAGAAGGTCAAGCTCGGCAAGGGCGCCAAAGCCAACCACCTCAGCTATCTGGGCGACGGCACGGTGGGGGCGGGGGCCAACATCGGCGCCGGGACCATCTTCTGCAACTACGACGGCTTCGACAAATGGGACACCCATGTCGGCGAGAACGCCTTCATCGGGTCGAACACCGCCATCGTCGCCCCGCGCACCATCGGCGCCGGCGCGATGACCGGCTCGGGCTCGGTGATCACCAAGGACGTGCCGCCCGACGCGCTGGCCCTGGAGCGCGCCGACCAGGTCAACAAGGAAGGCTGGGCCGCCCGCTTCCGCGCCATGAAGCTCGCCAGCCGGAAGCCGAAATGAGCGCCGACCTCTTCCTTTTGGACGTCATGGCCGGGCCATCCGCCTCGCGATCGACAAATCGTTGTCGATCGCAAAGCTACTACCCGGCCATCCATGATCGCCGTGCTTGCGGTTCGCGCGTTGCGCGCGCCGCGC
This sequence comes from uncultured Phenylobacterium sp., assembly GCA_945952175.1. Taxonomy (GTDB): domain Bacteria; phylum Pseudomonadota; class Alphaproteobacteria; order Caulobacterales; family Caulobacteraceae; genus Phenylobacterium. The sequence goes on from CAMFHW010000135.1 coordinate 7,289, forward strand.
CAATGGATCCCCGGGACGAGCCCGGGGATGACGTCGAGGGTGGGCGATGAGCGCCGAGGACCAGAAGCGCCTCAGCGGCGAGGCCGCCGCCGCCCTCGTCCAGCCCGGCATGATCGTGGGGCTGGGCACCGGCTCGACCGCCGCCTGGTTCGTCAAGGCCCTGGCCGCGCGCAAGCTCGACATCGTCGGCGTGCCGACCTCCAAGGCGACCGGCGAGCTGGCGGCCAGCCTCGGCATGAAGATCGCCGAGCTCGGCGAGACCCGCGAGATCGACCTCACCGTTGACGGCGCCGACGAGATCGGCCCGGCGCTCGCGCTCATCAAGGGCGGCGGCGCGGCCCTGCTGCGCGAGAAGCTGGTCTGGGAAGCGTCCAAGCGCTGCGTGGTCATCGCCGACGCCGCCAAGCGGGTGCCGGTGCTGGGCAAGTTCGCCCTGCCGATCGAGGTGGTCGCCTACGGGCACAAGACCACCATGGCCCGCATCTGCGTCGCCCTGTCGGAATGCGACATCGGCATCGCCCCGCGCCTGCGGGTGAAGGACGGCGCGCCGGTCCTCACCGACGGCGGCAACGTGATCTACGACGCCGCCTGCAACGCCATCCCCGAGCCCGCCCTGCTGGCCGCGGCGCTGAAGAGCGTCACCGGCGTGGTCGAGCACGGCCTCTTCCTCGACCTCGCCGAGCTCGCCCTGGTCGGCACGGACGACGGCGTGGTCGAGGTGGAGCCCTAAGACCCGCACCGTCATCCTAGGCCTCGTGCCTGGGATCCCTGTCGACGCTCCCCTTGAGTCGAAGGACTGGCGCCGAGGTTCCGTCTGCAGGATTCCGTCACGCGGGTAGAGGGATCCTAGGCACGAGGCCTAGGATGACGAGGGCAGGGCGCGGGGGGTGTTCACCGGCAAGCCGGGCCATTAGGTATGCTGTCCACGTCCGCCCCGGGCCGAGCGGACTTTCGCGGCTAAGGAGTATCGACGTGGCGAAGTACGACTACGACCTGTTCGTCATCGGCGCCGGGTCCGGCGGCGTGCGCGCGGCGCGCCTGGCGGCGGTCAGCGGCGCCAGGGTCGCCGTGGCCGAGGAGCACCGGGTCGGCGGCACCTGCGTGATCCGCGGCTGCGTGCCCAAGAAGTTCATGGTCTACGCCTCGGAGTTCGCCCACCACGCCCAGGTGGCCGAGGGCTACGGCTGGTCCAAATCCAATGCGACCTTCGACTGGAAGCGGTTCCTGGAGGCCAAGGACCGCGAGATCGCCCGCCTCTCGGGCATCTACGTCACCAACCTCACCAATGCCGGCGCCGAGTTGATCCATGGCCGCGCGGTCCTGACCGACGCCCACACCGTCGTGGTCGACGGCAAGGGGACCTACACCGCCGAGAAGATCCTCGTCGCCACCGGTGGCCGGCCCTGGAAGCCGGAAGAGCTGCCGGGCATCGAGCACGCCATCACCTCGGAAGAGGCCTTCCACCTGCCGGAACTGCCCAAGCGCATCATGATCGCCGGCGGCGGCTACATCGCCGTCGAGTTCGCCGGCATCTTCAACGGCCTCGGCGTCGAGACCACGCTCGTCTATCGCGGCGCCAACATCCTGCGCGGCTTCGACGACAGCATCCGCATGCACGTGGCCGAGGAGATGGAGGCGCGGGGGATCAAGGTCATCCTGGGCTGCGAGCACAAGTCCATCGAGAAGACCGCCACGGGCCTCGTCAGCCACATGTCCAGCGGCCACGACTTCGAGACCGACGCGGTGATGTTCGCCACCGGCCGCAAGCCCTATGTCGCGGGCCTCGGCCTCGAGACCGCGGGGGTGAAGCTGAACGCCGAGGGCGCCGTGGCCGTCGACGGCTTCTCCAAGACCAATGTCGACAACATCTGGGCCGTCGGCGACGTCACCGACCGCATCAACCTGACGCCGGTCGCCATCCGCGAAGGCGCGGCCTTCGCCCAGACCGAAT
>CAMFHW010000136.1 GCA_945952175.1 uncultured Phenylobacterium sp.
TGCTGATGTAGAGGTCGCCGTAATTGCCACCGGCGAGGCTGATGGTGTCGCCGGCTTGGGCCGTGATGAGCGCGCTATTGAGCTGCGCCGTATTGGTCACGGTGATCGTCGTCATCGAAAGTACCCCTGTTCACCACCACTGACCTAGATGATGCTGTTAGCGTAGAAATACTGGGGGTGATCCAGTTGTTTCTGAACGATTTATTGCCAAGTCAGCGAGGCAACACGTTCTTGCGCTATCGACACGTGAACAGTGCCGCTTGAGCCTTTGATTTGCACTTAAGCAAGGTGGTTAAATTCTTGAGAACGCTAGGGGTTTCTTAAGAGTCAAGCTTGGCTGTGAACCGGCATAAACCCTTGCAATGCAAGGCGTTGCGACTGTTCGAGGGCGGCGGAGGGTTGCCGCGAACTGCGTCGGCTGGCCGCAGGCCGTTAGGTTTTACTCGACCCGCCTCGACGGTCAGGACCGGCCGAAACCGCCTGCCTCGCGCGCACATTCGGCTTATCTTCATTCCTGGCCGCTAAGGCTGGCGGCCATCGACCTGCGGCCGCGAACCGCGTAACGGGGCGTCACGCCCAGGGAAATCCGGCGCCCGCCGCACGAGCTTCATGACCTGGTTCCTGTCCTTCCTTCGCCGCTTCACCGAGGGCCACCTGCGCGGCGCGCTCGTGGGCTCGGTCATGTCGCTGGCCAGCAAGCTGGCGACCGCCGGCCTCGGCTTCGGCGTGACCGTGCTGATCGCGCGCAAGTTCGGCGCGACCGGCTCCGGGACCTGGGTGCTCGGCAACACCTTCCTGATGATCGCCGGCTATGTCGCCCTGTGCGGGCTCGACTACAGCACGACCCGGGCCATCGCCATCTACCGCGCCGCGGAGCGCTGGGCCGCCGCCCGCGCCTGGGCGCTGACGGGCCTGGCCCTGATCGTCGGCGTCGGCGGGGCCGTCAGCCTCGTCCTCTGGGCGAGCCTGGGCGCCATCGAGCACGTGCTCAAGGAAGGCCCCGAATTCGTCGCCATGATGAGCGTCTTCTGCCTGGCGATCGTCGCCACGGCGGTGATCCGCCTGGTCGGCGGCCTGCTGCGGGGCCTGAGCCGCTTCGCGCTGGCGGAATTCCTGGAGGGCGCGGTGATCCCGGTCGCCCTGGGCGCCGCGGCCTTCACCGTCGGCCTCAAGGACCTGGTCCAGGCGGCCTGGATCTATACCGGCGCGACCATCGTCTCGGCGGTGGCGGGCCTGATCATCTGGCAGGTGCTGCTGGCCGGGCGCGGCAAGCCGCCCGAGCCCCTGATGCCGCGCGAGGCCCTGACCCGCAGCCTGCCCCTGGCCGGCACGGTTCTCGCCACGCTCGCCACACCGTGGATCATGACCCTGTTCCTGGCGCGGTTCGCCAACACCGCCGATGTCGGCATCTTCCGGGTCGGCATGCAGTTCGCCCTGCTGCTCAGCTTCCTGCTGCAGGCGGTGGAGACCGGCATGTCGCCGCAGATCGCGGCCCTGCACAGCCAGGGCAAGCTGCACGACCTCCTGGGCGCGACCAAGCAGATGACCCTGCTGCTGATCCTTCTGGGCGGCGTGCCTTCGATGATCCTGATCGTCTTCGCCCCGCAGTTCCTGTCCCTGCTGGGTCCGGAATTCCCCTCCGGCGCCACGGCGATGCGCATCCTGCTGGCCGGCCAGGTGCTGAAGCTGCTGAGCGGACCGGTGGGCAGCTATCTGGTCATGACCGGGCTGGGGCGCATGTCCCTGTGGAACGCCATCAACAGCGCCATCGTCGTCCTCGTCCTGTGCGCCGTGCTGATCCCGCTGAAGGGTATCGAGGGCGCGGCCATCGCCGGCGCCGCCTCGACCGTGGTGCGCTACCTCACCGCCACCATCGTCCTGTGGCGGGTGCACGGCATCTTCCTGCCTCTGGGCCTGGCCAAGGCCGGCGGCGGGACCGCGACGGGCGGCGGCGGGGCGACGGCTGGCGAGGCCGCCTAGGCGCTCGGAGCCTCAGGAGGTCTTGCGCGCCAGCCGGTCGCGCAGGAAGCGGCGCACCCGGTTGGGATTGGAGATCTTGCTCCACAGGGTCAGGTAGTCCCGCGCGTCGCCGTACTTGTTGATCGGCACGGCGCTGAGGTCCGGCCACAGGTTCCGGATGATCGCCCAGAACAGGGTCTCGGTGTTCTTGTCGGCCGGGGCCACGCCGATGAAGGCGTCCAGCACGCGGCGCTGGGCGAAGGGCAGCAGGTTCAGCTTCACCGCATTGGTCATCGGCCGCTGGCCCATGGCCCAGGAGCCGAACTTCAGCTCGTGGAAGGCGAGGTCCAGGATCACGCTGTTGGGCTGGCCGGCCAGGCTGTCGAACCAGTGGCCGACGTTCTCAACCAGGTCCGGATGCGCCGGCAGGGTCAGCCGGTCGATCACGAAGCGGGCGTCGATCTTCGCCTGGTTGATCTGGTGCAGATCCTGGCGATAGAGGCGGCAGCGCCCGACCTCGCCGTACATGCCCGTGAACACCGCATCGCGGTCTGTCAGCTCACCCAGGGTCAGGTGTGTCCGGCGCGGGGCCTCGATCATGCAGTCGCCGACCGCCCGGTCCCAGGTGGCCATCTGGGCCTCGCTGGCGAGCTTTGGCGGGATCATCCGGTGGTTCAGGCCGAACCGCTTGGCGATCACCTGGCTCAGGTCGACATCGATCGGAACCCCGGTGTCGATGGTGAAGAAGGCGATCCGCGCCAGTTCGTCATGGCAGGTGGCGACCAGCAGGCGGGAGTCGAAGCCGGCCGTGAGCGTCGCGGCCACCTTGAAACGGTCGGCCGCAGCGTGAGCGAAGCTGCGCAGGGCCTCGGCCGCGCCCTGCGCGGCCGCGCCGAGATCGCGCCAGCGGTCGAAGTCGCCCGGCCGCGGCCAGAAGCGCGGCGCGGTCCAGGTCTCGAGGTCGAGATAGTGGTTCGGCAGCAGGCGCCACACGTCGCGGTGGGCGGTGAGCGTGCCGGAGATCCAGCCCCCGGCGCCTTCGCGCTCGACCAGGGCCTTGTGCAGGTCCGGACGGAAGCGCTCGGCGTAGGCGGCGTCATCCAGCAGCAGCGAGGGCGATGAGGCGGCGCGCGCATCGGTCGGCGACCAGACCAGGGATAGCGAACCGGCGGGGTCCGGATAGACCCGGCGCGGCAGGTCGCCCGTGGTGAACAGCAGGAACATGCCGGCGAGCTTGGCCAGGACCTCGGTCTCGAGGGCGGTCGCGTCGGCGACCTCGACCGGCAGCTCGACCGTTCCGGCCGGCAGGAAGCGGCCCTCGAACTCGCTGTAGACATGGCCGGCCGCGACGCCGAGCGCACGGCCCGTCCGGTCGCGCAGCTCCACCAGCGGCAGGGCGCGGTCGCTCGCCAGCCAGAAACCGCCGAGGTCGCTGATCACGTAGGATTCCGGTGCGGCCGGCGGCGCCTTGGACAGGATCAGCTGGCTCGCGATCACCGGCGTGGCGTTGAATCCGGACGCGCTCAGGGAGGTCATGATCGACTCGCGGTTGGAACCCGACGCCGCCCGCCCCTCCTCGCGGCCGGAGGCGGGCGTCGGCACGGTAGGTGAGACAGCCTGAAATCTGGCGGCGATCCTAGACCCAGAGTCTTCACGAAATGTCGATGGCGGCCAAGCTTGGCCGACGGCCTCAAGCCGCCTGGGCGGTGGGTTCGGCCCGGGGCGCGCGGCGCCGCTTGAAGGCGTCGAGCACCGGCTTCTCCACGAAATGCCAGGACAGCGCCGCCAGGGGCAGGGTGCCGGCGAAATTGGCGAGCGCCAGGGCGGGATAGGTTTGGAAGTGGGCCACGCCCTGGACGACCATCATCACCGGGAAGGCATAGATGTACATGCCGTAGGAATAGTCCGGCCAACGGCCGGAAATGCGGAACCGCTGGGCGGTCAGCAAGCCGCAGCACAGCACCAGATAGCCGACGAAGAAGGCCCGCACATGCAGGCCGACGCCGAAGTGATTGGCGACCAGCAGGGCCACGAACAGCAGGGCCAGGATCCCCCAGCGCATCGGGATGCGGTCGCGCCAGGCATAGGCGCCGGCGCCGAGGGCGAACAGCGGCCACAAGCGGTCGGCCAGGTTCAGCTTGAAGACCACCCCGTCGCCCGCCACCGACGCCACCAGGTGCTGGACCGCGGGGACGTCCCAGACGAACGCGCCCGCCAGGGTGAGGGGCAGCACCACCCACTTCATCAGCGCAGGCCGGGTGAGGCCGACGAAACCCAGGAAGGCCAGGCCCAGATAGCAGCGCGCCTCCCAGGGCAGGGTCCACAGCGAGCCGTTGACCGGGGCGAGCTCGCCCCCGTGCCACGTGACGCCGGTGAGGTTGAAGAAGCCCTCGAGGAAGGTCCCGTTCATCAGCACGAACTTGGCGGTGTCGCCGCCGAGATAGGCCAGGCCCGCCGCGGTGGTCACGAAGGCGCCGCCCGCGACGGTCGCCAGGATCGAGACGAACAGGCCCGGCCACAGCCGCGCGCCGCGGGCGATCAGGAACTTTCCCGCCGCGCCCAACCGCAGCAGGCTCGGATAGACCAGAAACCCGCTGAGGAAGAAGAAGCCGTCCACCGCGAAGGTCGACACCGTCGCGCCGAGCAGGCCGGAGAGATCGTCCTTCTCCGAGACGCCCAGCACCAGCCAGTAGCTGTGCGTATAGATCACCGCCGAGGCGAGGATCAGCCGCACGAGCGTGAAATTGTTGTCTTCCGCTTTCAGGCTCAGGTCGCCGAGGCGCATCGTGGGTCACCACCGCTCTTGCGGGTCGCAAGGACGCCACCCTTAGGACGACGCATCTTGCGAATTGCTTTAGCCCGTGTGTATCGACCGGTCACCGCTCGTACTTCCACCACAATTGCCGGCGAACATTCCGGGCGGGACAAGGCCATTTAACGACCCCGAAAGCTGTCCCGGCCCAAAAGCGGGGTTAGGGATTCGCCAAGGGGTCCGGCCGTGGGCCGGCCCGCCAGGGATCGTGCAAACCGCGTGTTCAAGACCTTTCTCGAGAATGCGTTGAAGGCGCGGCCGCGGCCCAAGGCCAAACCCCTGTCGCAGCCGTTCGTGATCTCGCCCTATATTCCCGAGCTCACCGGCTGGCGCCGTGTCGCCGCCTGGATCGCTCTGCCGCTGCTGACGCTCGTCTGCCTGGTGGCCGGCTTCTTCTACGCGCTCACCACGCCCTATCTGATCCCGCAGTTCGCCGCGCCCCTGGTGCTGGTGGCCATGTGCGTGGTCTGGGCCCTGCCCGACATCCGGCGCGCGCCGACCGGGCCGCTGGGCTTCCTGTTCTTCGCCTTCCTCTACGCGGCCCTGCTCTGGCCCAACTACCTGGCCATCGTGCCGCCGGGCCTGCCCTGGATCACCGCCATCCGCCTGATCGGCTTCCCGCTGTCCTTCATGCTGCTGATCTGCGTGTCGGTCTCGGAGGACTTCCGATCCGAGCTCGCGCGGATCCTGCGCGCCGTGCCCTATCTGTGGAAGCTGGTGGCGGGCTTCGCCATCATCCAGGTGGCCTCCATCGTCTTCTCCAAGCACCCGGCCGACTCGATCAACGTCCTGGTCGAGACCCAGGTCAGCTGGACGGTGATGTTCTTCGTCGGCGCCTGGATCTTCTCCAAGCCGGGGAACGCCGAGCGCTGGGCCGCGATCATGTGGGTCTCGGCCATGGTGCTCTGCGTGATCGGCATCGAGGAGAAGCGCGAGCAGCACGTGCCCTGGGCCGGCCACATCCCAAGCTTCCTGCAGGTGCAGGACGAATACGTCTCGCGTGTGCTGCAGGGCGCCCGGCGCCTCGGCACCGACGAATACCGCCTGCAGGGCACCCACTCGACCAGCCTGGGCTTCGCCGAGTACCTGGCGCTGACCACGCCCTTCGTCATCCATTTCATGATGGAGCGCTACAAGCCCTGGATCCGCGTCGCGGCCGGCCTGTCGATCCCCTTCATCTTCTACACCATCCTCGGCACCGGGGCCCGCCTGGGCATGGTCGGGTTCTTCTGCTCGGTCCTGCTCTACCTGCTCTGCTGGGGCCTGCTGCGCTGGCGGCTGGTCCGGGGCAGCATCCTCGGCCCGGCCGTGGTGCTCTCCTATCCGGCCGTGTTCTGCGCCTTCATGGCGGCGACCTTCTTCATCCAGCGCCTGCACAACATGGTGTGGGGCGGTTCGAACACCTCTTATTCCAATGACGGCCGCTCGGCCCAGGTGGCCGCGGGCATGCCGAAGATCCTCAGCCACCCGTGGGGCTACGGCATCGGCATGGGCGCCGAGGCGCTGGACTATCACAACCTCGCCGGCGTCCTGACCATCGACACCTACTATCTGCTGGTGGCGCTGGACTATGGGGTGCTGGGCTTCCTGACCTATTACTCGACCATCATCCTGGTGATCGTCTTCGCAGCCAAGTACGGGCTGGTCGCGCCGCCGAAGGAGCGCGAGCGCACCTTCCTGATCCCGACCGGCATCGCGCTCGTCGCCTTCTTCATCATCAAGTCGATCTTCAGCCAGACCGAGAACCACACCCTGCAGTTCATGATGATGGGGATGGTCGCGGCCCTGGTCTATCGCATCAAGACCCAGCCCGAGATCGCCACGGTCCCGGTCGAGGTCGAGCGCGCGGGCGCCCGGTGGCGGCCGAAACTGGGCATCCGCCTGCCGGCGGCGGCGCGGGAAGACCTGGGGAAAGCCTAGGGCGCGATCCAGGCCGGGCGGCCGCGCTCGTCGCGCAGTCCGGCGACCCAGCCTTCCAGCGCATAGCCGAGCTGGCGCCAGGCGCCGCGGCGGCCGAAGCGCGCGAAGATCACCAGGAAGGCCGTGACCACGACGATCGGCATGCGGGCCGGGAACAGGTCGCGCACCATCAGGATCTTGTTGCGCTCGTTCAGATAGACCGGGGTCTTTCCGCGCTGGCGGATGTCCGGCGGGTTGCCCGTGGTGGTGCCCTGATAGTGCAGGACCAGCGCGTCCGGCGCGAAACCCAGGCGCATGCCGCGGTCCAGCCCGCGCAGGCACCATTCCACCTCCTCGCAATAGAGGAAGTACTCCTCGCGCATCAGGCCGGTGGTCTCGACGAAGCGGCGGCCCATCAGCATGGCCGCGCCGTTCAGATAGTTCTGCAGCGCCTCGATGGCGGCCGGATCGGGCCGCGGCTCCAGGGGCGTGGAATGTCCGATCGACACCGCCCGCGCCAGCCAGCGGTTCAGCCGGCCGCCGTGCGATTGCACCAGGCCGTTCGGCAGGTGGATCGTGCAGCCGACCGCATCGCAGTCGCCCTTTTCCAGCCGCGCGACCAGGGCGCCCAGCGCCTCCGGATAGGGATGAGTGTCAGGATTGAGCACCCACCAGGCGTCGGCCTTGGGGGTCTCCTCCAGGCAGCGGTTCACCCCGCCTGCATAGCCGAGATTGCCAGGCGCGAGCACCGCGCGGACGGGCTGGCCGCCCGGCAAGGTCGCAGGGATCCTTGCAGTCAGGTCGGCATAGGCGTCGGGCCCGCCGTTCTCGCAGATGATCACCTCGAAGTCGGCATAGGCCGAACGGCCGAGCTCGCCCAGGCAGTGGACGATATCGCCGGCGTTCTTGAAGCCGACGATGGCGATGGCGACGTGGGTGCTCATCGGGCCAGCACCAGGCGCACGGAGTCGGCCAGGCGCCAGAGGCGCAGGCGATAGAGCACCTTCAGGGCGGCCAGCCGCTGGCCGAAGGTGTCCAACTCGGCGCTCGCCAGGACCTTGGGCGTATGGGCGACGGCGGAAGCCGGCAGGGCGGCGGCGCGCAGCATCCATTTCGGCGTCTGGCCGGAGGCCTTGGCGAGTTCGAAGAGCTCGGAGTTCACCCGCCGCCACTTGGTCTCGAGGTCGGCCCAGGACTGGCGCGCCGGATGGCCGACCACGGCCTTGGGCGCGAAGCCGAGCCGGTAGCCTTTGGCCGTCGCGCGATGCGACCACTCCACGTCCTCGGAAACCCCGGTGAGAAACCCGCCGACATCGAGGAAGAGCTCCCGGGAGCAGAACATGCTGCCCGCGCCGGTGAAGCCCTTCTTGTTGATATAGCTCTTGAAATCGAAGGCGAAGACTCGCTCGAAGGCCTCGACGTCGGACATGGCCGGAGGGTTTTCGAGCAGGACGCGGACATGGCCGCCGACGAAATCGAACCGCTCCAGGCCCTTCAGCCCCTCGGCCAGCCATTGTGGCTCGGGCACACAGTCGGAATCAGTGAAGGCGAAGATGCGGCCCCGGGCGATGGCGACGGCGCCGTTGCGCGCCGGGCCCGCGCCCTTCTCGGTCGCCACGTTCAGGCGCGCGCGGCCGGCGATCACCTCGGCCACCGCCGCCTCGCCTTCCGGTGAATTGTTGTCGCCCACCACGATTTCGAAGCGCTCGCGCGCCATGGTCTGGCGCTCCAGGGCGGCGAGGCATCGGTCGAGGCCGCGCAGGTCGCGATAGTGGGGGATGACGACGCTGATCTCGGGCGCGTCGGCGTTCGGGGCGTCGGTCATGGCGCTCGCAACCCAGGGATCCGGCGTCCCGAAATTCCACTCATGACATCTGGCCTCTCGGCTGGGTTTCCTATTGCACAATCGTTGCGCCGAAATAAACAGGCCCCGGTCGGGGCGGTTTCGAAGTCGCGAATGGCGCAGGTAATCTTGCGTAAAAGCCCTGTCGTCTAAGAACCGCCTCAACGCGGCCCAAGCGAGGCCGCTCGCACTTTTTCGCGTGAGAAGGATCTCCGGTGGCTGAGACGGCGTCGAACTTCGAACAGCTCATGGCGCGCATCGAGGGGCGCAAGGCGACCCTGGGGATCATGGGGCTGGGCTATGTGGGCGTGCCGCTGGCCCTGGCCGGCGTCGAGGCCGGCTTCAACGTCCTGGGCTTCGACGTCAGCGCCAATCGCGTGAAGGCGATCAACGCCGCCGAGCAGGTGATCAGCTATATCGGCGCCGACGTGATGAAGGCCGCGCGCGACAGCGGCCGCATGGAGGCGACCGGCGACTTCTCGCGGCTGAAGGAAGCCGATGCGATCCTGATCTGCGTGCCGACCCCGGTCACCAAGCACCGCGACCCCGACCTGTCCTTCGTGGTCCAGACCGCCGAAAGCATCTCCCAGCATCTGCGCCCCGGCCAGCTGCTCGGGCTGGAGAGCAAGATGTGTACCGGCGCCAGCCGCGCGGTGGTCCAGCCGCGGATGGAAGAGGGCGAGCTG
>CAMFHW010000137.1 GCA_945952175.1 uncultured Phenylobacterium sp.
GGCTCGAGCTAGGCCGCGCATGAAGATCAAGAAGCGGCAATCGCCGGTCGATTTCCAACACTTGGCCGATGACGATGTCGCGCCCATGATCGTCGCGTTCAAGCGCGACGCTGCGACCGACAGCGAACTCGTCGCGCCGGAGGCGTCCATGGCCGAACCCCGGTTCGACAATCCCTACGAGTTGCACGACGCGCCGCCGCTTTCGCCCGCCCCGCCGGCCAGCAAGGTGATGTCGCGCAGTCCGGGCGTGCCGGCGACCCGCGCCACCGCGCCGGCCGATCCCGCCGAGACCGAAGCTTCGCCCTCGGGCTGGCCGATCTACCTGGCGGCCCTGTTCGTCTCGGTGACCTGGGCGCTCGCGCCGATCGCCTTCGCCTACGGCTATCGCCAGGCCAAGTCGCCGTTCGACTTCGACCCCTTCGTGATTTCCGTGCTGGCGGCCATGGCCATCGGCCCGGCCGGCTTCGTCTGGATCGCCGCCTACATGATCCAGCAGGGCCGCAAGCTCGGCGCCGAGGCGCGTCGCGCCAAGCAGCTGGCCGACGAGATGATCGGGCCCAGCGTGGCGGCCGGCATCCAGGCGACCGACGTCGTGCTGTCGGTGCGCGAGGAGATCACGCGCGCCGGGCGCGCGGCCGACGAGGCGCGCGACACCCTGCTGGCCCTGCGCCAGGCCCTGGCCCAGGAGAGCGAGCGCCTGATCGAGGCGGCGTCGAACTCCGCCCGCACCGCGACGGGCCTGAGCGAGACCCTCGGCCGCGAGCGCACCGAGCTGGCGGGCCTGGCCCAGACCCTCGACGCCCAGGCGGCCTCGGTGGCCGACACCATCAACAAGCAGGCCCGCATGGTGGGCGAGGCGGCCGACCTGGCCGAGACGCAGCTGCGCGAGGCCGAGGCCTCGCTGGCCGCCCGCGCCGCCGACCTGGCCGCGGCGGCGGGGGAGGCGAGCGACGCCGCCCGAACCGCCGGCGAGGACCTGACCCGCCATATCGCGCGCCTGGAGACCGCCGGCGTCGGTGTGTCGGACCAGGTGTCGGCGGTGGAGAAGGGCCTGACCGAACAGCGGGCCGGCCTGGTCACCCTGGCCCATGCCCTGCGGGCCGACCACGAGGGCTTTGCGGTCCAATCCGAGGCGCACGCCGCCAAGCTCGCGGAATTCATCGCCCAGGCGCGGCTGTCGGGTGTCGAACTGGGCGACCGGGCGGTCAAGGGCGGGGAAGCCCTGCGCCAGATGATCTCGGAGGCCGCCGAGCAGTTCCGCGACCTGGCCGAGGCGGCCAAGGCCGAGCGCGACGAGTTCGGCCAGTCGACCCTGCACTCGCTGGAGGCCGTTTCGGAAGCCGCCGCCCAGGAACGGGCGCGGCTGGAAGCCCAGACCCGCGCCGCCATCGAGGCCCTCGCCGAAGCGGCCGAGAAGACGCGTGCGGCCGCCGAGCGGCACGCCACCGTGGCCCGCGACCAGGTCGACCAGCTGTCCGAGGCGGCCTTCACCGCCGGCCAGAAGGCGAACCAGGTGTTCGAGACCCGGCTGTCCGAGGCCCGCGACCTGATCGAGCGCTCGGCCGAGATGGTCGAGCAGGCGGGCGCGGCCACCGCGCGCAAGCTGGACGAGGGCGCGGTCGCCGCCCATGGCGCGCTGCAGGAGCTGGCCAAGGTGCTGGCCGACATCGAGGCCCGCGCCGCCCGGCTGCCCGCCGCCGCCCGAGGCCAGGCCGAACAGGTGCGCCAGGCCGTCGCCGACAGCATGGACGACCTGATGGAGCAGGCGCGCCGCACGGCCGAGGAGACCCAGGCCATCGACGCCGAGTTCCAGGAACGCGTGCGCCGCAATTACGAGATGCTGAGCGAGGCCGTGCGCCTGATGGGCACGGTGGCCGGCGGGGTGGGCGGGATCGCGCCGCCCGTCCGCGAGCGTCCCGCGCCGCCGCCCCTGCGGGTGCGCGCGCCGCGTCCGGCCCCACCGCCGATCATCGAAACCCCGGCGGACGACGAGGACGACGACACCCTGGAGCTGACCGAGGCCGCGCCGGAGCCCGCCGCGCCCGCCGAAGAGCCGCCCCGCACCCGGCTGCGCCTGACGCCCACGGCGACCGACGAGGAGTTCTCCCAGGTGTTCGAGCAGGCCTCCGGCCGTGCGCCCGAGCCCGCTCCGGCCAAGTCCGACAGCGAGGAGTGGACCTGGAAGGAACTGCTCACCTCGCTCGATGACGACGAGCCGGCCGAGGCCGCCGCCGGCGCCGCCGAAGACCTGTCGCTGGAAGAACTGCTCGCCAATGAGATCGCCAAGCTGGGCATCGATCCGGCGGCGCTTCTGCCGCGCAGCCGGATCGACGACATCGCCGCCGCCATCGAGGCCGACGAGGCCGACATGGCCCGCGAGAACGTGCGCCGCCTGGCGCCCGCCGCGACCCGCCGGCTGGTGCGCAAGCTGTCGACCGATCCCGTGCTGAAGCGGCGCGCCATGACCTATCTGTCGCGCTACCAGGCCCTGCTGGCCGAGGCGGTCGAGCGGGAGGACTTCATGGTGCCCACCCTGCTGCAATCCGACGCGGGGCGGATCTATCTGCTGCTCGAAGCGGCCGCCGGCGACCTGGTTTGATCCGCACGCTCAGGGTTTTCGACGAACACTGGCCGACCGCCAGGACGTTCGTGATCGCGCGCGGCGCCAAGACCGAAGCCCATGTCCTGATGGTCGAGGTGGAGCAGGCCGGCACGGTGGGCCGGGCCGAGGCCATGCCCTATCCGCGGTTCGGCGAGACCATGGCGCAGTCCATGGCCTTGGCGGAGAGCGCGCGGCCGGCGGTGGAGGCGGGGATATCCCGGGCCGACCTGCAAGGCGTGATGCTGGCAGGCGCGGCGCGCAACGCCATCGACTGCGCCCTGTGGGACCTGGACGCAAAGCTGACCGGCGAGCCCGCCTGGCAGGCGGCCGGCAAGGCGCGGCTCGACCCGGTGAAGACCTGCTACACGCTGAGCCTCGACACGCCGGAGGCCATGGCCGAGGCGGCGCGGGCGGCCGCGGGCCGACCGATGCTGAAGCTGAAGATCGGCGCGGCGGGCGATCTCGATCGGGTGGAGGCGGTCAGGAACGCCGCGCCGAAGGCCCGGCTGGTGGTCGACGCCAACGAAGGCCTGAGGTTCGAGGACCTGAAGCGGCTCGCGCCGGAGTTCGCCCGCCTCGGCGTGATGCTGATCGAGCAGCCGCTGAAGGCCGGGGAGGACGAGGCGCTGGAGGGCTATGAGAGCCCGGTCATGCTGTGCGCCGACGAGAGCCTGCGCACCCGAATGGAGCTGGACGCCTGCGCCCGGCGCTATGGGTGCATCAATGTGAAGCTCGACAAGGCCGGCGGCCTGACCGAGGCCCTGGCGCTGACGGCCGAGGCGCGGGCGCGGGGGCTGGCGGTGATGGCGGGCTGCATGGTGGCGACCTCGCTGGCCATGGCGCCGGCGATGATCATCGCCCAGGGCGCCGATTTCGTGGACCTGGACGGGCCGCTGCTGCTCGCCCGCGACCGCGAGCCTGGCCTGGTGTTCGAGGGCTCGATGATCCGCCCGCCGCGGCGCGAACTCTGGGGGTAGGGGCCTCGCGGGTTTCGGCGGGGGAGCCGGAACGCGGTGGACGGCGTTTGCCAGCCATGACCGTCGATCGGAGCAGGGCGCACAGGGCCTGGCGCAACGCCGAGCGCATCAAGCGGCTGTCGGACCGGCTGATCGGCTTCGGGCCGCTCGGCATCGGGCTCGACGGCGTGCTGGCCTGGGTTCCGGGCGCGAACCTGGTCTACAGCGTGGGCGCGGGCGGCCTGCTGATGGCCGAGGGCCTGGCCGCGGGCGCGTCGGGCTACACCCTGGCGCGGATGGCGGCCTATCTGATCGCCGACTCCGCGACCTCCGAGGTTCCGATCCTGGGCTGGGCGATCGACACCCTGTTTCCCGGCCACCTGCTGGCCGCGCGGGCGCTGCAGAAGGACATCGAGGCGCGGCACGGCCCCTCCGAGCTGGACAAGGCCTGGTGGAGCCGTCCCAGGCGGGGCCGAGACGAGGACGCAGAGGCCCGGGGCATGCGCGACGTCACGCCCCGGAGCCGCGCCTAGACGGCGTGGCGCAGGGGCTCGGGCGGCAGGGTCGCCTGGGCGCTCGTCCGGCCGGCCATCCGCTTCAGCCAGGCCGCCAGCGGCGTGCCGCCCATCAGGGCGCGGCCTTCGGGGGTCTGGCCGAAATAGTCCAGCTGCGGGAAGAGCTCGAGGTCCGCCAGGCTGAGGGCTTCGCCGGCCAGGTAGGCCTGGTCGCCGAGGATGTCGTTGAGCACGCGGGCGCAGTTGGCGGCGTTCGGCTGGGCGGCCGCCACCACCGCCTCGTCGGCCTTCTGGCCGAGCAGGACCGGGCCGATCAGCCTTTGGAACACCACCGGCACGCCGACCTGCGGGAAGAAGTACCAGTCATTGATTCCCATCAGCTGGTTCATGCGCGCCGCCGCCTTCGGGTCGGCAGGCTGGAGGCTCGGGCCGTCGCAGACCGCATCGATGTAGCGCAGGATCGCCTGGGTCTCGTAGAGCGTGAAATCGCCATGCTGGATGACCGGGATCCGGCTGAACGGGTGCATGCGGCGGTAGGCTTCGCCGCGGTGTTCGCCGGGGGCGACGGGGGTGAAGCGGTAGGGTGTTTGCTTCTCCTCCAGCGCCATGAGGACGGCGCGCAGGAACGGGCTTCCGGGGATGCCGTGGACGACGAACTCGGACATGACGGGCTCCTTTCGAGCGGGATCAGGCGTTCGCCGCCTGGGCGTACAGGGACATGATGAGGCCCCAGCCGTTGGGGGCGTCGAGCATGGCGCGGCCGTGCTCGGCCTTGTCGCCCATGCGTTCGAGGTTGCGGTGTTCCAGGTCGACGCGGGTGGTCCCGTCGCCCTGGTCGGCGAAGGTGACCTCGATCTCGGTGATCAGGTCGGGGTCGTAGTTGAACTGGCCGTCGATCTGCCAGGCGAGCACCAGGCGGCCGGGCGGGGCCCAGACCAGGACCTTGCCGATGTCGCACTGGCTGTCGTCCTCGCAGATCGAATACCAGCGGCCGCCGACGCCAGGGTCGATGATCGAGACCTTCATCGGCGAGGCGCCGATGTGGTGCGAGGCGGGCCACCAGGTTCCGATGCCGGCGGTGAACACCTCGAAGGCGTGCTGCGGGCTGGTGCGGACGGTGACGCTCCGGCGGACCGGGGCGGGCTGGATGGTGGCGCTCATGGCGGGTCCTTCTGCTCGGTGACCTGGCGCTCGACTTCCTGGGCGTAGGCGTCGAGGGCGACGGCCCAGAACTGGTCGAGCCAGGCGCGCAGCGCGCCCAGGCCCTTGGGGTCGATCTGGTAGACGCGGCGCGTCCCGTCCGGGCGGTCGGTCACGAGACCCGCCTCCTTCAGGACCTTCAGATGCTGCGACACCGCGGGCCGGCTGACCGGCAGGCCGCTGGCGATCTCGCCGACGGCGGCCGGACCGACGCCCAGGCGTTCGAACACCTGGCGGCGGGTGGGGTCGGCGAGGGCGGCGAAGGCGCTTGAACCGTAAGACATGACTTACGGTAAGTGGAAGCTTACACAAAAGTCAAGGCTATGGCGCTTGATCAGACTCAGGGCGAAGCCGCAGGATTTCGGCGCCGGCGGCCTCGGCCCGTGCAGGGAGGCGGATATGGTAGGTTTGACCCCCTCGATCTACGAACCCAAGCTGTTGACCGTTCTGCGCGAGGGTTACCGTCTCCCGGACCTGAAGGCGGACGCCATATCGGGCCTGACCGTGGCGATCGTCGCCCTGCCGCTGTCGATGGCGATCGCCATCGCCTCGGGGGTTTCGCCGGAGCGCGGGCTCTACACCGCCATCGTCGGCGGCTTCATCGTCTCGGCGCTGGGCGGCAGCCGGTTCCAGATCGGCGGCCCGGCGGGCGCCTTCATCGTGCTGGTGGCCGCGACCGTGGCCGCCCATGGCGTGGAGGGCCTTCTGCTGGCCACAGTGATATCGGGGATCTTCCTCGCGCTTCTGGGCCTCCTGCGGCTCGGCGCGTTCATCCGCTACATGCCCTATCCGGTGACGGTGGGCTTCCCCGGCGGCATCTCGGTGATCATCCTGGCGAGCCAGCTCAAGGACCTGATGGGGCTGAAGTTGGCGGGCGCGGAGCCCGGCCCGCTCGCGCCGAAGCTGCTGGCGCTCTACCAAGCCTTGCCGACCCTGAACCCGGCCGCGGTGACCGTGGCGGTCGGGGTGATCGCGGTGATCATGGTGCTGAAACGGCTGCGCCCGCACTGGCCGGGGCTGCTGATCGCCATCGGCGTGGCGTCGCTCGCCGCCTTCGCGATCCACGCGCCGGTCGAGACGATCGGAGACCGGTTCGGCGGCATTCCGCGCGGGCTGCCGGCGCCGCGCCTGCCGCCGATCAGCCTGGCCGCGATCCAGGCGGTGCTGCCGGCGGCCCTCTCCTTCACCCTGCTGGGCGCGATCGAGAGCCTGCTCTCGGCGGTGGTCGCCGACAGCATGAGCGGCCGCCGGCACAGGCCGGACACCGAACTGGTGGCCCAGGGCCTCGCCAATATCGGATCAGCCCTGTTCGGCGGCATCGTCGTGACCGGCACGATCGCGCGGACCGCGACCAATGTCCGCTCGGGCGGCAAGAGCCCCCTGGCCGGGATGCTGCACGCGCTCTTCCTGCTGACCTTCATGCTGATCGCCGCGCCGCTAGCTGCCTATATCCCGCTGGCGGCCCTGGCCGGCCTGTTGGCCACCGTGGCCTGGAACATGGCCGAGAAACACGAGTTCGCGACCCTGTTGCGGGCGTCGAAGGGCGACGCGGCGGTGCTTTTGACCACCTTCGGCCTAACCCTGGCGAAGGACCTCACCACCGGCATCGTCGCGGGCTTCAGCCTCGGCGCCTTGCTGTTCATCCACCGGATGGCGAAGGCGGTGGAGGTGGCGAACGGGCAGGGCGAGGGCTTCGGCGGCGTCACGCTGGATCGCGACGTGGCGGTGCTGAAGATCAGCGGCGCCTTCTTCTTCGGCGCCACCGGCCATGTCGGCGCGGCGCTCGATGCGATCGGCGAACGGCCGAAAGGCTATATCCTCGATCTCAGCGACGCGGCGGTGCTGGACTCCTCCGGCGCGGCGGCGATCGCGGCCTTCGCGCGGAAGGCGGCGCGCGCCGGGGCCAGGATCTATGTGGCGGGGGCCTCTTCCGAGGTCGCGCGCACCCTCATGCGCCAAGGCTTGCGGCCGCCGCTGGCCAGATATCGAACGAGCGTGGAGGCCGCGGCGCGGAGCGTGCGCCGGCCCTAGGCCTTTTCGAGCTGGGCGTAGCCGAGCTGTTCGTTCAGCCGATCCAGGACCTCGACCGCCGCCTCGGGCACCACCGTGCCGGGGGTGAAGATGGCGGCGACGCCCGCGTCGCGCAGGGCCTGGAAGTCCTCGGGCGGGATCACGCCGCCGACCACCACCAGGATGTCGGGGCGCCCGCGCTTGGCGAGCTCGGCCTTGAGCTCGGGAACCAGGGTCAGGTGGCCGGCGGCCAGCGAACTCGCGCCCACCACATGGACGCCGTTCTCGACCGCCAGGGCGGCGGCCTCGGCCGGGGTCTGGAACAGGTCGCCGATATCGACCTCGAAGCCCAGGTCGGCGAAGCCGGAGGCGATCACCTTCTGGCCCCGGTCGTGACCGTCCTGGCCCATCTTGGCGACCAGGATGCGGGGCTTCCTGCCATCGGCCTGGCGGAAGGCCTCGGTCATGGCCTTGGCCTGCTGGGCGGCGGGCGTGTCGCCGCCGGCCCGCAGATAGACCCCGCCGACCGCGTCGGCCTTGGCCTGGTGGCGGCCGAACACCTTTTCCAGGGCCAGCGAGATCTCGCCGACCGTGGCCTTGGCGCGGGCGGCCTCGACCGAGAGCTCCAAGAGGTTGCCGTTCCCCGCCGCGCCGTTGGTCAGGGCGGTGAGCGCGGCCTCGACGGCGGCCGGGTCGCGTTCGGCGCGCAGGCGGTTCAGCTTCTCCAGCTGGCGCTCGCGCACGGCGGTGTTGTCGACCTTCAGCACTGGGATCTCGTCGGCGCCCTCGGGGCGGTAGCGGTTGACGCCCACCACGCTCTGGCGGCCGGAATCGATGCGGGCCTGGGCGCGGGCCGAGGCCTCCTCGATGCGCCGCTTGGGCAGGCCGTCCTCGATGGCCTTGGCCATGCCGCCCAGGGCCTCGACCTCGGCGATGTGCTCGAGCGCGCGGGCGGCGAGGTCGGCGGTGAGGCGCTCGACATAGTAGGAGCCGCCCCAGGGGTCGATCACCCGGGTCTGGCCGCTTTCGAGCTGCAGGAAAAGCTGGGTGTTGCGCGCGATGCGGGCCGAGAAGTCGGTGGGAAGCGCCAGGGCCTCGTCGAGCGAGTTGGTGTGCAGGCTCTGGGTCTGGCCGCCGGTCGCGGCGATGGCCTCGATCAGGGTGCGCGGCACGTTGTTGTAGACGTCGTGCGCCGCCAGGCTCCAGCCGCTGGTCTGGGTGTGGGCGCGCAGGCTGAGCGAGCGCGAGTCCTTCGGGTCGAACTCGTCCTTCATCAGCTTGGCCCAGAGCAGGCGGCCGGCGCGCTGCTTGGCGATCTCCATGAAGGCGTTCATGCCGGCGTTCCAGAAGAACGACAGGCGCGGTGCGAACTGGTCGACGGTCATGCCGGCGGCGACGCCGGCGCGGACGTACTCGATCCCGTCAGCCAAGGTGTAGGCCAGCTCCAAGTCCAGCGTCGCGCCGGCCTCCTGGATGTGATAGCCGCTGATCGAGATCGAGTTGAACTTCGGCATTTCGCGCGAAGTGTATGAAAAGATGTCCGAAATGATCCGCATCGAGGGCGAGGGCGGATAGATGTAGGTGTTCCGGACCAGGAACTCCTTGAGGATGTCGTTCTGGATCGTGCCCGACAGCTGGGCGTGGCTGACGCCCTGTTCCTCGGCGGCGACGATGTAGAGGGCGAGGATCGGAATGACCGCGCCGTTCATGGTCATCGACACGCTCATCTTGTCGAGCGGGATGCCGTCGAACA
>CAMFHW010000138.1 GCA_945952175.1 uncultured Phenylobacterium sp.
CCTTGTGACCGCCGCCTCCGCCCTGGCCTTGATGGGCGGGGCGGCCATGGCCCAGACGGCCGCCACCCAACCCGCTCCGGTCAATCCGACGCCCGACCAGGCGGCGGCCGCGCCGGCGACCACCGACCCCGCCATGGGCGCGGCGACCAGCGGCGGCGCGGCCGTGGACATGACCGCGCCGGCGGCTCCCAGCGCCGCGGCCGCCGGTTCGAACGCCTCGGCGACGGTCTCGACCACGACCGTGACCAACGGCCCCGTGGCGGACACGCCGGAGAACCGCGCCAAGTACGGCCAACCCCTGTCCCACGCGGGCAAGCGGACGGCCGCGAAGGGCAACTAAACCAAGCCTTCATTTGCTTGAGTCAGAAGCCGGCGGGCCCTATGGTCCGCCGACTTTTTTTGCGCCTGCGAAACAGCTCCTCATGAAATCGGAAAAGCCGCTTTCGTTTCAGGGTCTTATCCTGAAATTGCATGACTATTGGAGCCGTCAGGGCTGCGTGATTCTGCAGCCGCACGACGTCGAGGTGGGGGCCGGCACCCTGCATCCGGCGACGGTGCTGCGCGCCCTGGGCCCGAAGCCGTGGCGGGCGGCCTATGTGCAGCCCTCGCGCCGGCCGGGCGACGGCCGCTATGGCGAGAACCCCAACCGGCTGCAGCACTACTACCAGTATCAGGTGATCCTGAAGCCGAACCCGGACAATCTGCAGGAGCTTTATCTCGGCTCGCTGGAGGCTATCGGGCTCGACACCCGGCTGCACGACATCCGCTTCGTCGAGGACGACTGGGAGAACCCGACCGTCGGAGCCTGGGGCCTGGGCTGGGAGGTCTGGTGCGACGGGATGGAAGTGACCCAGTATACCTACTTCCAGCAGGTGGGCGGTCTCGACGTCTGGCCGGTGGCAGGTGAGCTGACCTATGGCCTGGAGCGCCTGGCCATGTACCTGCAGAACGTCGACCACTTCACGCAGCTGGCGTTCAACGACCCCGACGGCCCGCTGCCCATGACCTATGGCGACGTGTTCCTGGAGAACGAGCGCCAGCAGTCGGAGGCCAATTTCCACCTCTACGACGTCGAGACGCTGAAGCGGCAGTTCGAGGACATGGAGCGGCAGGTGCCGCGCATCCTGGAAGGCCGGGGGCCGCAGGGCCAGCGCACCGTGCTGCCGGCCTATGACCACGTGCTGAAGGCCAGCCACCTGTTCAACCTGATGGACGCGCGCGGCGCGATCGCCGTGGCCGAGCGCCAGAGCTATATCGGCCGCATCCGCGACCTGACCAAGATGTGCGCCGAGGCGTGGGTCGAGAACGAGGGCGGTAACGCCGCGGCCCAGACGGTGAAGGCCTAGACCATGCCGCAGCTCTTGATCGAACTGTTCTCGGAAGAGATCCCGGCGCGCATGCAGGCCGGAGCCGCCCGCGACCTGGAACGCATGGCGCGCGAACGGCTGGCCGCCCAGGGCCTGCTGCCCGAGGCGCTGAAGACCTTCGCCGGCCCGCGCCGCCTGACCCTGGTGGCCGAGGGGCTGCCGGCGGCCCAGGGCGACCGCCACGAAGAGCGCAAGGGCCCGCGCGTCGGCGCGCCGGAGGCGGCGCTGCAGGGCTTCCTGCGCTCGACCGGCCTGGAGCAGAAGGACCTGGTGGAGAAGGACGGCGTCTGGTTCGCCCATATCCATCGCGCCGGCCGACCGACCACCGAGATCGTGGCCGAGATGGTCGACGATATCGTGCGCAATTTCCCCTGGCCGAAGTCGATGACCTGGGGCCGCGGGACCCTGCGCTGGGTGCGCCCGCTGAAGCACATCCTGTGCCTGTTCGACGGCGAGAAGATCGCCTTCAACGTCGACGAGGTCGAAAGCGTCGACTTCGCCCAGGGCCACCGCTTCATGGGCTCGGGCCAGACCTTCAAGGTCAAGGACTTCGACAGTTACGCCGAGAAGCTGGAAAAGCACTTCGTGGTGCTGGATCCGGAGGCGCGGAAGGACAAGATCATCGAGGCCGCGCGCACGCTCAGCTTCGCGCGCAATCTGGAGCTGGTCGACGACGACGGCCTGCTGGACGAGGTCTGCGGCCTCGCCGAATGGCCGACCCCGGTGATGGGCGACATGGACCCGTCGTTCCTCGACCTGCCGGCCGAGGTGATCCGCACCTCGATGCGCACGCACCAGAAGTATTTCGCCGTGCGCGACCCGCGCTCCGGCAAGCTCGCGCCGCACTTCATCACCGTGGCCAATATCGAGGCGGCCGACGGCGGAGCCGAGATCGCCCGCGGCAACGCCAAGGTGCTGTCGGCGCGGTTGTCCGACGCCCGCTTCTTCTGGGACGAGGACCGCAAGACCAAGCTGGAGGACCGCCTCCAGAAGCTGACCGGCGTCACCTTCCACGCCAAGCTCGGTACGCTCGCCGAGCGGGTGGAGCGGCTGGAGATGCTGGCCGCCGACATCGCGCCGCGCGTCGGCGCCGACAAGGCCAAGGCGGTGCTCGCCGCGCGGCTGTGCAAGGCGGACCTGACCACCGGCATGGTGGGCGAATTCCCCGAACTGCAGGGCCTGATGGGCGGCTACTACGCCCGCGAGGAGAAGATCAGTCCGGTCGTGGCCGATGCGATCCGCGACCACTATCGCCCGGTCGGCGCCAATGACGAGGCGCCGGACACCCCGGTGACGATGGCCGTGGCCCTGGCCGAGAAGCTGGACACCCTGGTCGCCTTCTTCGCCATCGACGAGAAGCCGACCGGCAGCCGCGACCCCTACGCCCTGCGCCGCGCGGCGCTGGGCATCATCCGCATCCTGCTGGGTTCGGAGAGCCGCGCCCCGGTGCGCGAGCTGGTCGCCGACTGGTACCGCTCGCTGAAGTGCTTCGTCGATCCGGGCCGTGCGCTCTACGTCTCGACGCGGCGGACGACCGGCTATCTCGGCGCCCTGGCGCGCTCGCCCTCGCGGGTCTTCGAGACCTATGTCGAGGAGTTCGAGGAGGCGTTGCTGGAAGGCGCGCCACAGGTCGTGGCCGTGGCGGAAGACTTCGATATCCGCTTCGACCGTTCGGCGCCGGCTGGCGATCCGCCGGAGGGCAAGCTCGCCTATGAGTTCCGGCCCTATCCGGTGGTCTCGGAAGAGGTGCTGGGCTTCCTGGCCGAGCGCCTGAAGGTCGCCCTGCGCGACCAGGGCAAGCGTCACGACCTCGTCGACGCGGTCTTCGCGCTCGGCGACGACGACCTGGTGCGGATCGTGGCCCGGGTCGAGGCGCTCAGCGACTTCCTCGTCACCGAGGACGGGGCGAACCTGCTGGCCGGCTACAAGCGGGCCACCAACATCCTCAAGGCCGAAGAGAAGAAGGGCCCGCTGCCGCACGGCGACGCGGTCGCCATGGCCGGCGCGCCGAAGTCCGAGGCGGCCCTGATCTCCGCGATTTCCCTTGCCGAACCCGAGGTGGGGAAGGCATTGCACGCCGAGGACTTCGCCGGCGCCATGCGGGCGCTGTCGAAGCTCCGGCAACCGGTGGACGCCTTCTTCGAGGAGGTGCTGGTGAATTCGGACGTGGCGGCGGAACGCGAGAACCGTCTGCGGCTTCTGGCCCAGGTTCGCGACGCCATGGGGCGCGTCGCCGACTTCGGCCAGGTGAACAGCTAGGAGGACTTCAAGGATGTCGACCGATACGCTCGCCAAGTCGCGCTGGGTCTATTCCTTTGGCGGCGGCGGCGCCGACGGCGACGCCTCGATGAAGAACCTCCTTGGCGGCAAGGGGGCCAACCTCGCGGAGATGTCGGCGCTCGGCCTGCCGGTGCCGCCGGGCTTCACCATCACCACCGAGGCCTGCACCCATTACTACGCCAACGAGCGGCAGTATCCGGCCGACCTGAAGGGCCAGGTCGAGGCCGGCCTCGCCAAGGTCGAGCAGGTCACCGGCAAGGTCTTCGGCGACCCCGCCAATCCGCTGCTGGTCTCGGTGCGCTCGGGCGCCCGGGCCTCGATGCCGGGCATGATGGACACGGTCCTGAACCTCGGCCTGAACGACGCGACGGTGGAAGGCCTGGCCAAGCTGGCCGGCGATCGCCGCTTCGCCTTCGACAGCTATCGACGCTTCATCCAGATGTATTCGAACGTGGTGCTCGACCTCGACCACCACATGTTCGAGGAGATCCTCGACGAGCATAAGGAACGCCTGGATGTCACGGTCGACACCGGGCTGTCGGCCGACGACTGGGAGCGGGTGGTCGCCGACTACAAGGCCGCCGTCCAGCAGGAGCGGGGCGAGCCCTTCCCGCAGGACCCGCAGGCCCAGCTCTGGGGCGCGATCGGCGCCGTGTTCGCGAGCTGGATGAACGAGCGGGCCAAGTTCTACCGCCGCATGCACGACATCCCCGAAAGCTGGGGCACAGCGGTCAACGTCCAGTCGATGGTGTTCGGCAACATGGGCGACAGTTCGGCCACCGGCGTCGCCTTCACGCGCAACCCGTCGACCGGCGAAGCCAAGCTCTATGGCGAGTTCCTGATCAACGCCCAGGGCGAGGACGTCGTCGCCGGCATCCGCACGCCCCAGGCCCTGACCCGCGCCGCGCGCGAGGAGATGGGCGAGAAGGCGCCTTCGATGGAAGAGGCGCTGCCGGACGTCTTCACCCAGTTCAAGTCCGTCGTCGAGAAGCTGGAACAGCACTATCGCGACATGCAGGACATCGAGTTCACGGTGGAGAAGGGGCGCCTCTACATGCTCCAGACCCGCAACGGCAAGCGCACCGCCAAGGCGGCGCTGAAGGTCGCCGTGGACCTGGCCAATGAGGGGCTGATCACCAAGGACGAGGCGATCCTGCGCGTCGAGCCGGGCAGCCTCGACCAGCTGCTGCACCCGACCATCGATCCCTCCAGTCCGCGCGACGTGATCACCTCGGGCCTGCCGGCCTCGCCGGGCGCGGCGACCGGCAAGATCGTGTTCGACGCCGACGAGGCCGAGCGACTGGGCAACGCCGGCGAGGCGGTGATCCTGGTGCGGGAAGAGACCTCGCCCGAGGACATCCACGGCATGCACGCGGCCAAGGGCATCGTCACCGCTCGCGGCGGCATGACCAGCCACGCGGCCGTGGTCGCCCGCGGCATGGGCCGTCCCTGCGTGTCCGGCGCCGGCGAGATCCAGATCGACGAGAAGGCGGGCGAATTCCGCGTGCGCTCGCGCACCTTCAAGGCCGGCGAGATCATCACCGTCGACGGGTCGAAGGGCGAAGTGCTGTTCGGTAAGGTCAAGATGATCGAGCCCGAACTGACCGGCGACTTCGCCACCCTGATGGGCTGGGCCGACGCGGCGCGCCGCCTGAAGGTGCGGGCCAACGCCGAGACACCGCTGGACGCCCGCACCGCCCGCCAGTTCGGCGCCGAGGGCATCGGGCTGTGCCGCACCGAGCACATGTTCTTCGACGAGGACCGGATCGCCGCCGTGCGCGAGATGATCCTGGCCGACGACGAGGCTGGCCGCCGCGCGGCGCTCGCCAAGATCCTGCCGATGCAGCGGGCCGACTTCGTGGAGCTGTTCACGATCATGGAGGGCCTGCCGGTCACCATCCGGCTGCTCGACCCGCCGCTGCACGAGTTCCTGCCGCACACCGAGGAGGATCTCGAGGCGGTGGCCAAGGCCACGGGCCTCGACGCGGCCAAGCTGATGCGCCGCGCCAAGGAGCTGCATGAGACCAACCCCATGCTCGGCCACCGCGGCTGCCGCCTGGGCGTCTCCTATCCCGAGATCTACGAGATGCAGGTCCGCGCCATCTTCGAGGCCGCCTGCGAGATCGCCGCGTCCGGCAAGACCCCGCCGGTGCCGGAGATCATGCACCCGCTGGTCGCCAAGGGTGAGGAGATGCGCTACCTGCGCCAGCTCACCGACCGCACCGCCAAGCAGGTGCTGGGCGAGCAGAAGCGCGAGATCGCCTATCAGGTCGGCACCATGGTGGAGCTGCCGCGCGCGGCCCTGCGCGCCGCAGACCTAGCCGAGAACGCCGAGTTCTTCTCGTTCGGCACCAACGACCTGACCCAGACGACGTTCGGCATCAGCCGCGACGATAGCGGCCGCTTCCTCGGGCCCTATATCGACAAGGGCATCTTCGAGAAGGACCCCTTCGTCAGCCTCGACCAGGAAGGCGTGGGCGACCTGATCCGCATCGCCACCGAACGCGGGCGCGCCGCGCGGCCTGGCATGAAGCTCGGCATCTGCGGCGAGCACGGCGGCGACCCGGCCTCGATCGAGTTCTGCGAGAAGGTCGGCCTCGACTATGTGAGCTGCTCGCCGTTCCGCGTGCCGATCGCGCGCCTGGCGGCGGCCCAGGCGGCCGTGGGCGAGCGGGAGAAGGACCGATGAATCGCACGGAGATCATCGAGGTCATCCGGCCACGCGGGGCGGTTTCGACCGCCGCCGGCGCCGGGGGGATCGGCATCGGCCTGGCCGGCGCCTTCGCGCTGGGCGCGCTCAGCATGGGTGCGTTCGCGGTGGGCGTGATGGCGATCGGTAAGCTCGCCGTCGGCCGCGCCACGGTGAAGCGCATGCGCATCAAGCAGCTCGAGATCGACGACCTGACCGTGCGCCGCCTGACCATCCTGGACCAGGGCGAGCCCGGGCGCTGAGCGGCAGGTGCTCCCCCGTTGGGGGAGCTGTCAGTCGCGAGCCGCGACTGACTGAGGGGCTGACGCCACCAGACTTAGTGGGCTTGAGCCCCGTCCGTCTCGCGGCGCTGCCGCGAGCCACCTCCCCAAACGGGGGGAGGACCTTGAACGCCTCAGTTCCCCCCGTGCGCCGCCAGCCAGGCGGTGACTTCGGGCAGGCGCTTTTCCTTCACCTCAGCTGCATAGCGGATACGCGCCACGGCGACGCGGACTTCGCCCTGGGCGTCGGCCGGAATGGCCTTTGCCGCATAGGCCAGGAGGTCGCCGGCGCGGCGGGCGTCGTGGGACGAACTGGCGATGCGCGGGACGTAGGTCGAGCGGGTGAGCGAGTCGAAGGACTTCGAAATCTCGGCCATGTGCGCCAGGGTGAAGGTCCAGGCGAGGTCCGGGTGGGCGTAGGACACCGCCTGGATCAGGCGCGGGCCCTGGGCGGTCGGCGCTTCGTCGCTGATGGCGAGGTCGAGCACCTTCTGGGCCAGGGCCGGGTCCTGCACATAGGCGAGGTGGCCATAGGACTGGGCCTTGGCCAGCGGGTCTGTGGTGGCGCGGGCCAGCGCGTGCAGGGTCTCGAAGGTCTGGGCGTCGGCGCCGCGCGCCAAGGCCAGCAGGACCCAGGCGCGGGTCTCGGCCGGGAGCTTGCCCGGATCGCCGCCGACGGCCGCGAATTGGCGCCTGGCTTCGGCCAGGACGCCGGGGTCGGCCATCTGGCTCAGCGCCGAGAGCAGGCCTTCCCGCTCGACGGCGACATTGTCGGCCTCGCCCGGGTGGGCGGTGAAGCCGATGCGGGCCAGGCGCGGCGCGAGCCGGTGGGAGGCCCAGGCGCGCCAGGCCGTGCGGTCGGGACCCGCGTCGAAATAGCTGTCGATGCCCGCGAGGCTTTCGGCGGCGTCCTTCCAGACCAGGGGATCGGCGTCGACCGGCAGGGCGGCCACGAGGTCTAGATGGTTGGCGATGGGGGCGTAGCCGGCGAAGCCAAGGGCGCGGCTGTCGTCGAGCAGGCCGATCTGGTCGGCGGCCTTGAGCCCGCCGAAGCGGGCCGCGAGCGGGGCGAAGGCGGCGGGCTTGTAGAGCGTGCGGTAGTAGCCGGTCTGGCCGGCGTTCACGATGGCCGAGGCGGTCAGGCCGGGCAGGGGCTGGGGCGCCGGGCCGGAAACCAGGGCCGTGGATCCGATCGGCGCCTTCCAGGTCTGGGCCGCGCGGGCGGCCTCGTCGGTTCCGAATCGGCCCTGGCTGGCCGTGAGGCCGGACGCCGCCACATCGACCGTGATCAGCGGCACGCCGGGCTGCAGGGTGAAATCGTGGGCGACGGCGGAGACCGGCTTGCCGGCGGCCTTGTCGATCGCCGCCCACAGGTCGTCGCTGACCGTATTCCCGTAGGCGTGGCGGCCCATGTAGGCGCGCACGCCGGCGCGCCACGCGTCCTGGCCGGCATAGCCTTCCAGCATGCGGATCACGGCCTCGCCCTTCTCGTAGGTGATGGCGTCGAAGGCCTGCTCGGCCTGGGCGACGGTCTCGACCTTCTGGACCACCGGATGGGTGGAGCTCTTGGCGTCGAGCTGCATCGCGTGGTCCTTGTCCCCCTGGGCGGCGACAAGTGCGGTCCATTCCGGATGGAAGTGGTCGGTGGCCTTGGTGGCCATCCAGTTGGCGAAGCCCTCGTTGAGCCACAGGTCGTCCCACCAGACCCTGGTGACGAGGTCGCCGCACCATTGGTGCGCCATCTCGTGGGCGACCACGTTGAACACCGTGCGCCGGTCCGAGGCGGTGGAGATCTTCGGATCCACCATGATGTAGGTCTGGGTGTAGAGGATGGCGCCCCAGTTCTCCATGGCGCCGGCCGCCTCGCCGGGCGCGCCGATCAGGTCGAGTTTGGGTAGCGGGTATTTCACGCCGAAATAGTCGTTGTAGTAGGCGAGGATCTTCACCGCCGCGTCGAGGGCGTAGCGGCCGTTCCCGGCGTCGCCCTTGCGCACGATCACCCCGATGTCGGTGTCGCCGGACTTGGCGTGGATCCGCTCCAGGTCGCCGAGGCCGAAGAACAACAGGTAGGAGCTCATCTTCGGGGTCGGGGCGAAGGCCACCTTCTTCAGGCCGCCGGGCAGAGGCGTCGAGGTGGTCTGGGGCATGTTCGAGACCGCCATCTGGCCGGCGGGCACGACGGCCGAGACCTTGAAGACCGCTTTCTTGGCCGGTTCGTCGAAGAGCGGCAGGAAACGGCGGGCGTCGGCCGGCTCGAACTGGGTGACCAGCATCCGCCCGCCCGCATAGTCGACGTGGAACAGGCCGGTCGGGCCGTCGTGCACCTTGCCCGAATAGGCGATGTCGAGGACGTGGCGGCCGCGCGCCAGCGGCTTTCCCACGACGAGGGTCGCGGTCTGGGCCCTGTCTCT
>CAMFHW010000139.1 GCA_945952175.1 uncultured Phenylobacterium sp.
GGGATGCACCCTGTTGGTCACCGGCGGCCAGTGGCAGGGCGCCTCGATGCGGATGGACGCCCGGGTGTGCGGATACGAGATCACCGGGGCGTCCGGTTTTGGGCGTATCCGCAAGGTTCGAGTCTCCGTCCGGACCCAGGGGAAAGCCCAGGGCCGGGCATGACCGCACGGGTACTGGCCATCTGGTGCATGGACTGGCCGGCCGTGGCGGCCGCGGCGGCGGCCGACCTGCCGCCGACCGCCCAGATCGCGGTCACCTGCGCCAACCGGGTGGTCGCCTGTTCGGCCTCGGCCCGCGCGGCCAGGGCCTCCAGCAAGGCGTCGCCCAGCCGGGTCCGCGCCAGGGCCTCGCCGAGCTCGGCCCGCTGGGTCTCGGCGCGCAGGGCGCCCTGCAGGGTCGCGAGCGCGGCGACCTTGTCCCGCAGCGTGGCGGGCGCGGCGATCGTCTTCCTAGCCATCGGCCATCAGCCCCTCGGCCGCGAGCCAGGCCTTGAACCCACCGCCCTGCGTCGAGAACGGATCGGGGAAGGCGGCGCGCAGGTCGCCGCGTTCGCGGTAGAGCACCCGGTGCGGCTTGGCGATCGGCGTCCCGTCGTCATAGGCGCCATAGGCCCAGTAGCGCTCGGGGATCGCCTTGTCGGTGACCTGGCCCACCTCGTCCTTGTACCAGCGCCAGATCTCGTAGACCGGGTAGTTGTCGCCCGCATAGCGCTTGGTCATGACGTCGCCGGTCGGGCCCAGCTTGGTGAAGTGCCAGAAGCGCAGCGGCGCGCCGTTGACGGTGATCGCCCCGTCCTTGCCAATCGCGACCTTGCGGGTCGAGAGGTTCCAACTGGCGACGTTGTAGCCGGGGTCGCGGACCACCTTGACCTTGTCGAACAGAGCCGGGACGTGGTCGCACCAGCGCTGGTCGACGAACAGGCCGGCGGGCATGTCGTCGTAGCAGAACTCCAGCAGCCGATCGTTCCACCAGCGGGCGAAGCGAGCGCCCTCGCCGCTCGTGCGGATCGCCACGAAGCCGAGGTTGAAGATGCCGGTCCGCGAGGCCGACAGGTCGTTGTCGAGGATCGCCAGGCGGTCGATATTGTAGGCGATCAGGTGGGGTGTGAGCAGGATGTCGTCCTGCTGGAGCATCTCAATCAATGGCTGCAATGACCCGAGAAGCGCGGTATCCGGGTCCAGATACATGGCGATGTCGGCCTGGCCCGCTTCGCAGACCTGGTGGATGAACGGCCCCTTCACCGCCGTGCAGACCTCGACCACGTCGTGCTTGAACAGCCAGGACTTGAAGTCGGGGATGCCCAGGTCCCGGGCCCAGACCACGCGGTCGAAATCCTCGTTCGCGGGATCGAAGGCGAAGCCGGCCGGCGGCTCGTCGGTGATCAGGGCCACCAGTTCCCAGTCGGGATGGAAGCGCCGCAGCGTCTTGAACAGCACCCGCGCCCGGTTGAGGTAGGAGAAGGTGAAGCTGGAATAGACAAGGACCTTCATCGCGCCCCCAGGAGATCGACGGTGAGCGCGCCCAGGACGAGGTCGTAGGCGGCGGGCTTGCGGACAGAACGGGCCAGATCGCAGGCCCGGCCCGATTCGAACAGGGCGACGAGCTCCCCCTCCCCCGCGAGCGCCCGGCCGAACCGGCCGTCGGCGACGAAGGCGGCGATATTGCCGCTGTCCGGCCCGGTCAACACAGCGACACCGGCCGTGGCGGCTTCGTGCGCGGTGAAGGAAAAGGTCTCGCGGCACAGCGACCAGAGGATGGCGACATCGACGCCGAGCTCGACCAGGGCCTCGCGCATCGCCTGGGGCGCTTCGGCGGTCACCGTCACAGGATGGTGGGCGATATTGGAGGGCGCATCGCGGACCGGCGTCGAGGCCAGGTGGACGAAGCGGTAGCGCGGATCCCCGGCCCGGGCCGCCGCCAGGGCGCGGAACACCGGCCAGCCCTTGTAGCCCACCGGCGCGCCGAGGAAGGCGACCGTGAGCGGCCCGTCGCCGGCCGGCTGGGGGAGGCTGCCGCTCGCGACGAGGCGGGCGTGCGGATGGATCACATGGGTCTGGCCGACCGGCGCGGGGGTCGCCGCGCGCCAGGTGTCGAAGGCGGCCTGCGACGGCGCGGCGACGATCAGGTCCAGGGCGGCGAACAGGCGCGCATGGGCCTCCACATGGGCGGCGCGGCCGGGGCCGTAGACGCAGATCCCGCAGGCGGGCGACCCCAACGGCGGCGCGCCGCAGTCGGCGACATCGTCGCGCAACAGGTGGACGCCGGCGCAGAGGCTGGTGAAGTCGTGCAGCCAGAAGTGGCCGCGGCGCAGGTCGGCGGCGGCCAGCACCGCCAGGACCTCGTCGACGGAATGTCCCAGGAGGCTGTGCAGGGCGAAGCTGCGGCGTCCGCCTCCGACCCTGTGGCGGGCCCGGGCTAGGGCCTGGGCGATCACGTCGGCCGGGAAGACGCCGACCACCTGGCCGTTCCACAGCACGCCGACCGGGGCGAGCTGGTCCGCGGTGCGCAGGGTCGGCCAGGGCGTGGCCGGGTGCAGGTGCAGGTGGTCGACCCGCTGGGCGGCCAGGGCCGCGGCCTCGCGCTGCAGGCAGAGCTGGACCCCGCCGACATGGGCGGTGAAGTCGTCGTGGCTGACGCTGATGTGCAGGGCGCCGTCGGACGCGCGGCGCTGGGTCATGGCCGCCTCCAGCTGGGCGAGGCCGCCGGCCGCCACGCGGGTCGACCGCGCCTGCGCGGCCGCGACCCGCTCGGCCAGGGGCCGCAGGCCGGCGATGACGTCGTGCCGGAAGCCGAGCGTCTCGTCGGGCGTCGTCCCGCTGGAGGCGGCCGGCGCGGCGCGCACGGGCGCCGGCGGCTCGAAGTCCCAGTCCAGCGGTTCGGCGGCGCGGGCGGCGGCGACCAGCCACAGGCCGCGCCTGTCGGAGCCGCGGGCCTGACGGCCCTCGCGCCAGCCCTGTTGCAGATAGTGGTGGAAGGGGTTCAGCCCCTCGGTGTCGGGGTGGTCCTCCTGATAGGCGCGGGTGGAGAACCAGGGCGCCGGGTCGCGCCCCTCGCGCCAGCCCGCATCCACATAGTGGCGCACCGGATCGACCCGCCCCTCGGCGACGTCGTCATAGATCGCGCGATAGAAGCGCGTGTCCAGGGCGGTGGCGACGAGGCGATAGACGGAGTCCGAGGCGGCCCCTGCGGCCATGAATGGGGATCCCCTGAGCGGCTTGCCGCTGTGTGCATCAGATGGCCGAAGGGATCAACCGAGGGGCGGCGGCAGGCCGGCCAGCACCGCGGCGACCTCACGCGGCGCCGAGGCCATGCCGAGGTGGCCGAGATCCAGCCGACGCACCGGCCAGCCCCCCGCGTCGGCCCGCGCCGCCTGGGCCTCGAAGCCGTCGCTCAGGCGGACATAGGCCGCCGGCAGGGCTTCCCAGCCGTCGAGGTCCGGCGCGGTCGCCTCCAGGAAGGCCAGCGGGACCTGCGGGATGTCCGAGAGGAACGAGGCCCGCGCCTCGTCCCGCGGGACCCAAGCCTCCAGGGTCGCGCGTGGAAACCACCGGTCCCACCGCGGCAGCAGGCCGTCGACCGCGGCCCCGCGCAGCGCCTTCATCTGCCCGGCCGGCGCGATCTCGGCGGCGCTGCGCCCCGGATGTGGCAGCACCGCGTCGACGAAGACCAGGCCCGTAAGGTTGGCCGCGGCCGCCGCGAGGCTCGGCGCGAACGGTCCGGCGCTGGAGTGCAGGACCGCGATCCAGAGCTGATCGTCCGCCCGATCGGCGATGCGCCGGGCGGCGGCGGCGTGGAGGTCGTCCCCTTCGAGTTCGCCCAACGCTACGACGGTTGCATCGTCGAGCATCGCCGCCACCGGCGCCCACGAATTGGGTCCGACGAACGGGCTGGGAATCAGAACGCGGCGCATACCGCTTAGCGGCAGCGACGTTGCGGGGTGGGCCAAGTCGATAAGTCCGCGTCCCCCAAGACCTTTTGCATGACATGGTCCGGATGGCGCACGCGGCGCAGTTGAAAGCGCTCGTAGTAGCCCGGACTCTCCAGGCTCAGCGTGCGCGCATCAAACACGCCCTGGAACCGGTGGCGGGCGGTCTCGACCGCGTGGCCCCCATTGTCGAAAGTCGTGTCCGTCACCGTGAACGCGATCCTGCGTCCGACTATTTCCACGTCGTGGGTCTCAGGCTGCCAACATCCACCCTCGCAGATCTTGAAGATGACGGAGGGGCCGGCCGAGCTGCTCACGAGCGTGACTTCGACGCCACCCTGGTCGCCTGTATCTGGAGAGAGGCAGACATTGCTGTAGGTTCCCTCCAACCCCGCCGCTGCGGCCCGATCGAATGCGCCGCTCCCAAGCAGGGCGACGAACAGTAGGATCAGCCGGCGTCCACCCATCACCTAGACTCCCAACCAATCCAAGGCGCCCGGTAGGCCTTCGGCCGCATAGTCGACCTGCAGTACGCGGCGGCGTGTCGGCGCCGCAGCGCGTTCCGAGGCATGCAGGATGGGAGTGGCGTACATCCAGACGTCGCCGGGCTCGGCGAGACAGGCGACAACGCCGCAGCTCGCGACCGCGGCCGGGATGTCCGCCTCCGCCACACGGCCGAGCTTATGCGAGCCGGGCGCGACGAGCAGCGGCGCGTTGGTGGCCGGAACCGGGTCGAGGTGGACCCGCAGGGTGAGCATTCGCGACAGCAGATCGAAGGGCGGCGCGACGTGCAGGGCGCCGTGCTTGCGGCTCCAGGGCCCGAAGCCGGCCACCTCGACGCGGTCCCGAACGGCGATGACACGGTCCTGATGCCAGGCGAGCGCCCAGTTGGTGGAAGCGGTCTTGTCGAACAGGATCGCGCGGACAGGGCGGACCTCGCCCGGCGACCGCGAAGCCGCCAACGCCCCGATGGGCCCGGCCGAGGCGAGAAATCGTTCGAGCCCCTGGTGGCCGAAGAGCCGCTCTCCGGCCCGACCCGTGGATTGGGCCGCCAGAACTTCGAGCAGTTCGCCGAGCGCGGCGGCGTCGAGCGCGCCTTCGAAACGCTCCGCGCCATCGTCCCGGAGGGTAAGCGCATCGGGCGAGACCGGGAGGCGGCGAAGCATGGGATGCAGACTCGTTCTCTGACGATCGACGATTCAGGGTTGCGATTGCGAGGCGGCCAGCTTTGCCGTTACAGCCTCAGGGCGCAACGGCCTAAGCGAGCGAGGGCTCGTCGCAAGGCGCCAGGGGGAATCGGGATGCGGTGTCTGATGCTGGCGATGTTGACGCTCGCTGTGGCGACCGGAGTCGCCGCGGCCGAGCCGGCCCGCAACTGGCGCAGCATCGACGCCGACGCCCAGGGCGGGATCTTCTTCGATCCGGGCTCGCGCACGGTCTCGTCCTCCGGCGCGGCGCGGGGCGTGTTCGCGATAGCCTGGAAGGCGCCCGACGATGCGGTCTATCCGGACTTCCGGATCAAGAACGTCTCGGTGGTGGTGGAAGCCTGGGAGGCCGACTGCGCGGCAAACCGCATGACCCTCCAGAGCCGCGACTATTACGGGGAGCGCGGCGACCTGCTGCAGCAGGTCAAGCTGGGCCCGGCGGCGGTGGCCACGCCGAAACCCGGCTCCCAGGGCTGGGAGCTGCTGAACCTGTTGTGCGACCGGCCTCAGACCCTCGGCGCGGTCGTGCCGGGCGGTCCGGCGACCCTGGTCGAGTTCGTGCGGCGGGCCAAGGTCGCGACGAAGCCGGTCGAGAGCTTCGTCTATGTGATCAATGCGACCGGCCACCCCCTGAAGCTGACCATCGACGGGGAGGCGATGCGTGAATTGCCCAACTATGCCGGCGTGGTCCGCGCGATCGAGGCCGGTCGCCATGCCATGGGCGGTGAGGTCGCCGACGCGCCGCGAACCGACCTGACCGTCGAACTGGCGGCAAGCGAGCTGTTCGCCGACCCGAACTCGAACCACCGCTTCTGGTGCTACCTCGTCGGGCAGCGCAAGACCGGCGAACTGGCGTTCCTGCCTGCCGACCGGGACAAGTGCGGCGCGCTGTTCACCCAGGCCACGGGCCAGAAGCCCTAGGTGTCCGACGAAGCGGAGGATGGGCCGATGCCAGACTCGGTGTGGCGGCTTCCCTATGACGGGGTGAACATCGCGGTGCTGGCGGATTGCCATATCCGCCAGGGCGGCCCGCGATTCCCCGACTCGCTGTTTCCCAGGCTGCAGGGCGCCGACCTGATCGTCACCCTCGGCGACATGGGCGAGCGGCGGGGTCTAGACCAGTTGCAGGAGATCGCGCCCGTGATGGGCGTGCGGGGCCGAGACGACGAGGACGATCCACGCACCCAGCGCGCCACCCTGACCTTGACCGGCGACGGCTATCGTATCGGCTGCGTGTTCGACGCCGTCGCGTTCGGCCTCGCCATGGCGGTCGATCCGTTCCGCGAGGCGGTTATGGCGCCCGAGGTTTGCCAAAGCCTGTTCGGCGGGCCGGTCGACGTCCTGCTGTTCGCGGCGACCCATCGCGCCGAGGAGGCGAAGTTCGGCCTCAAGGGTTCGGCCCTGAATCCGGGCAGCGCCGTGCGCCCGTCGGGATATGCGGAGCCAACCTTCCTGCGGCTGAAGGTGGCGAAGGAAGGCTGCTACGGACAGATGACGCGGGTTCCGTAAGAGGCGGCCCCGCATCGCGCGCCATTCGAGCAGGTCAGGCGCTTGCCGAGCTGGCCGGTCGGGGGACAGAAACGCTATTCCGTCCGCTCCGACCGAAACGCCGCGCCGGAATAGCGATCCAGTCCCCCGAGCCTCCTCGACGGCGTGGCGGGAGAGCGGATGTTCAGGTCTCGCCGGAGGCGGGGTGACAGGTTGCGGCGCGACGGACAAGCTTCGAGCGAGACCTGCCAAACGCGAGGCGCGCATGAGGCTTGGCCCTGTTCTGGTGATGACGCCCGATCTGGACGCGGCGCTCGATTTCTATGGCGAGGCCCTGGGTTTGCCGCTGTCCGGGCGGGAGCCGAACCAGTTGCGGTTCGATCTCGGCGGCGCGTCCCTGTTGGTCTTCCGATGCGAGCGGCCGGCGCCGGAACATCGCCATGGAGCGGACGCGGCGTCCGTCGTCACCTTCGAGGTCGAGTCCCTCGATGCGTCTATCCTTGCGCTGAAGGCCCGTGGCGTCGAGTTCATCCACGACCAACCGGGCCAGAACCCGGCGGCAGGCTTCAGCTATGCCGCGTTTCGCGCGCCGGGCGGGAATGTGCACGAGCTGGTCCAACGGCTTCACGCGACGGCGGAAACCTGGCCGCCCGGAGCGATTTCGGGGACAGGTTGAATATCTCAGGGCTGAGCGGCGGCGAGGGGCGAGAGATATTCAACCTGTCCCCGAAACCCCGCTGAGCGGCAAAGCGCCCATTGACCCGGCCCCTGGGGCCGCCTCGATAGGGGGTGCGGTCAACGAGAAGCGAGGTGATTCGTGAGCTCTTCCGCACAATTCCTGAACCCCGGCGAGGCGGCCCGCAGGCTGGGCGTGTCGGCCAAGGCGCTACGACTTTACGAGGCGCGCGGCCTGGTGGCGCCCCTGCGCACCGAGGCGGGCTGGCGCGCCTATGGCCCCGAGCAGATGGCGCGGGCCGGCGAGATCGCGGCCCTGCGGGCGCTGGGCTTCAGCCTGGCCCAGGTGGGCCGGGTGCTGGCCGGCGACGCGGCCGGGTTGGAGCCGGCCCTGGCCGCGCACCAGGCCGGGCTGGAGGCCCAGGCGCGGGGCCTGTTCGGCACGGTGGAGCGGGTGCGGGCGCTGCGCGACAGCCTGGCGCGCGGCGTGGCGCCCAGCGCGGCCGAGCTGGCCCGACTGGCGCGGCCCGCGCCGGAGCCGGTGGTCGCCTTCGACCTGCCCTGGCCCTGGGGCGGCGAGCGGTTCGAGCTCTCCGACATGCGGGCGATCAACTATATCATCGGCCCGCTGGGCAGCGGCAAGACGCGCCTGGCCCTGGCGCTCGCCGAGGCGCTGCCGGGCGGGGTCTTCCTGCGGATGGAGCGCACGGGGGACGGCTGGGCGGCGGCGCTGGCGTCCGATGCGGCGCTGGCGGCGCGGGTCGAGGCGGCGAACGCCTGGCTGGTCGAGGACGGGGCGAGCCGCGGCGACGAGCTGAGCGCCCTGCTGGCCGCGCTGGAGGCGGAAGGTGAAGGTGCGATCGTGGTCGACATGGTCGAGCACGGCCTGGACGAGGCGACCCAGGAGGCGCTGATCGCCCACCTGCGGCGGCGCGGACCCGGGGCGCGGCCGCTGTTCCTGCTGACCCGATCCTGCGCGATCCTGGACCTGGCGGCGGTGGGGCCGGACGAGGCCATCCTGCTCTGTCCGGCCAATCACAGCCCGCCTATGAGGGTGGCGGCCCACCCCGGCGCGCCGGGCTATGAGGCGGTGGCGATGTGCCTGGCGCCGCCGGAGGTGCGGGCCCGGACCGAGGGCGTGATCGCCTGGCGGCCGCCGGCGGCGTAGCGGGCGCCGCGAAGGGTTTTCACCACGAAGCTCACGAAGGACACGAAGGGTGCGATACCGGCCAGGGCGGGGACGGAATCTTCGCGCGCAAGCGCGCCGGTCCCGATGATCGGCGGTCGTGTGAGACCTTCGTGTTCTTCGTGCGCTTCGTGGTTCAACTCTGGGCCTGCGGACCTCCCGACGCCGCACGCCATTCCCCTGCTCCGCGAAAGGCTTTAGATCGGGCGTCCGGCCGCACGGCGCCGCCACCGGAGCGACATGACCCCCGATCGCCAGACGGCCTATCTCGTGCTCGGCATGCACCGCTCGGGCACCTCGGCGACGACGCAGCTGCTGGCGCTCGCCGGGGCCCAGTTACCCGACAATGTCATGGTGGGCGACGAGCACAATGCGAAGGGCTATTTCGAGCCCTGGCGGATCGCGATCTTCAACGACCGGCGGCTGCGGGCGGGGGGCGGCGCCTGGGA
>CAMFHW010000140.1 GCA_945952175.1 uncultured Phenylobacterium sp.
GCGCGGAGTTGGCCACGCCGCTGCCGGCGCTGTTGATCACCAGGCCGCCCGAGCTGCGGGTCCCGGCGTCCTGCGCGGCCGCCGCGCCGACGCTGAACAGCGTCGACAGCAGGATGCCGCGGGCGAGCTGGCCGAAGTGAGCGTCGCGGCGATCCTGCAGGCCGGAGGCGCCGCTGAGGTCGGAGCCGGTCATCGACCCGATATTGATGGACCGGCCGTCGGGCATGATGATCCGGTTCCAGGCGACCAGAAGCCGGTTCTGACCGTAGGCGACCTGGCTGTCGTATTGGCCGATCAGCCGCGAGCCCTGCGGGATCAGCACCGTCCTGCCGGTGCGATGATCGTAGACGGGCTCGGTGACCTGGGCCACGACCTCGCCCGGCAGATCCGAGTTCAGGGCGGTGATCAGGGCGGCCGGAATGATCGTGCCGGCCTTCACCTCCCACGGGCTCACCGGCGCGCGAAGCGGATTGAGCAGATAGTCGTCGGCCCGCGAGGACTGGGCAAACTGAACCTTGGCGCTCTGACCGTTGCCGGGCTGGACCTCGGCTGCGGCGCTCGCGCCCGAAGCTGGCCCTGCGCCCACCGGCAGGGTCACGGAGGGACTGGCCGGCGGCTGCGGGGCCGCCCCGCCGAAGAAGGGCCCGGACGCCCGGGCGGCGACCGCCTGCTCACGCGCCGCCTGGACCTGCGGGTCAACCGGGGGCGGAGCCGTCCCAGCGGCGGCGGGCGCTCCGGCGGCCACCGTCGCCGCCTCTGGAGATGTGGGCGGCGGCATCCGGGCGAAGCCCGGCTGGCCGGGCCCCGCTTGAACGGCCGGATCCCCGTAGCCCGCCGCATAGCGGCCGGCGACCGCCGGCGTCTGCGGCGTACTGGTGTCGACATTGGCCTGCTCGTCGACGGGCCGGCTCTGCGGGCGGTGCGCGCCGCCGAAGCCGACGTAAAAACCGAGGCCCACGAGGCTGGCCAGGATCGCCGCCCCCGCGAACAGATAGCGGCGGTTCCAGCGGGTCACTGGCGCGCGTGGCGCGGCCAGGACGCTCGCCGAGGGGGCCTTGGATTCGACGCGCAGCGGCTCCTCGTCCATCGGCGCATCGGGCGGCAGATGCGACATGGCGTCAGCTCCGCTTGCCGGTGCGGGTGATGCGCACGATGGTCTGGCGTTTCTCGCCCAGCCGCAGTTCGGCCACGTCGATCAGCCGGTCGACCACATAGTAGCCGTTCAGATAGCGGTAGTTCACCAGCTGGGCCTGGCCGTCCTGCCCCACCACAAACAGCGGCGGCGCCTCGCTGGCCCCGAGGTTGGTCGGGAACTGGATGTAGGTCTTCAGCCCGTCGTCGAAGACCCGCAGCGGTTGCCAGTTCGGGGCCTTCGACTTGATCGGCCGGATGTCATAGTCGAAGTGCAACTGGTCGATGGCCAGCCCCGAGGCCACCACGCCGCGCGCGTCGGCCGCCTTGGCGGCCTCGGCCTCGCGGGCTTCATCCAGGGCGTAGGTCCAGTTGATCACACTGGTATAGGCCTCGCCCTCGCGGCTCACCGCCTCCAGCAGGTAGGTCCGCTGGTCCGTGGTCAGGATGACATTGGTGCGCAGGCCGCCCCGGGTCGGCTTCAGCATCACCAGGACCTGCTCGGTCGCCCCGGCGCCCTGGACGGTCTCGCCGAGCACCCAGCGCACGGTGTCGCCGGCCGCCTTGGAGATCAGCTTCTCGCCGGGGCGCAACGCGATCACCGTCAGGAACCGCGGGCTGGTGTTCACGGTGTAGAGCCGGCCGGGCTCGTAGGCATAATAGAGCGAGGCGTTCACATAGGCCCCGGAACGCGGCAGGTCGCGGCTCTGGGCGTTCTGCGACGAGGCCGTGCGATAGCCCGGCGGCGGCGGCGTCCGCTTTGCGGGCGCTGAGCGCGGCAGGGCGGAATAGGGCACGGCTGTCGACGGCGCCGCCGGCGCTACAGGCGCTGCAAGCGCCGCGGCCGTCTGGGCGGAGGCTTGCGCGGCCGGGATCAGCGCCAGGGCGGCGACCGTGGCGATCAGGACGCGAGGGATGGGTTGGGTCAGGCTCATAGCTCGCGGCTCCACTGAAACGCGGTGATGTAGATCCCCAGCGGGTTGGCCCTCAGCTCCGCTTCGTTCTTCGGCGGATTGACCTTGGTGGTGAACAGCCCGGTCCAGTTCTCGGTGGCGCCCCCGGCGCCGGCGTTGAAGGTCGTTTCGCGCCACTGCACCTGGTAGGTGTTCGGGCTGCGCGGCAGGACCGAGACGATCTCGACGTTCACCGCCTGGGTGCCGGCGTTGGCGAACGGGTCGTTGGCCTTGGCGTAGTCGTTGAGCTGGCCGATCGCGCCGCCGGCGACGAAGTGGTAGGCGCCGGTCCAGTTGTCGCGAATGACGATCGGGTCGATGCTCTTCGAGCGGGTCCGCCGCACCCAATCGGCCAGGAAGTAGCCGATCTCCGCCGTGGCCGGCTGATAGGTGCGGCCCGCCAGCTCGATCCGGCCGGGTCGCCCATATTTGTCGATCGGCACGACATAGGTGGCGATGTTGGTGTTGGTCGACTGCCAGATGAGGCCGCCGACCGACAGCGCCGTCACGCCCATGCAGAGGAACGCCGCCAGGCGCCAATTCCGGGCCTGGACGGTCGCCGACCCCACCCGCATGTCCCACTCGCGGGACGCCCTTAGATAGGGGCTCTCGACCGGGGCGGAGCTGCCGTAGCGATCATTCGCGCGTTTGAAGGGATTCATGAAAACGGTCCGATTCAGGCTTCGCGCTCAGGGTCGTCGCCCCGGCGTGTCGGCGTCGCGGGCATGCCCGGCGTGATGTCATTGGCGGTGCTGGTCGCCGCCGCGAAGCTGCCTTCGGCGGCGGCCCGCACGCCGCTCCGCCGTGATCGGGC
The DNA here is from genome assembly GCA_945952175.1 of uncultured Phenylobacterium sp. GTDB lineage: Bacteria > Pseudomonadota > Alphaproteobacteria > Caulobacterales > Caulobacteraceae > Phenylobacterium. The sequence continues at coordinate 2,899 of CAMFHW010000140.1, forward strand.
ATGGGCGACCGTCTCGGACGTCGACGGCGGCGGGGAGGGTGGCGGCGCATCGGCCTCGCCGGACCCTTCCGCACCGGCCCCGCCTCGGCTCGCGAACCGGCGGGCCGCGGCCACGGTGCTGGAGACCGGGGCTTCCGCGAAATCGGCCGCCGCCCGGGCGAAGCCTCCGCCGCCGCCATCTCGTGGGGCGGGACCTGGACCTGACCCGCCACCGCCGCCCGATCCTCCACCCGAGGGACCGCCTGCGCTGCCTCCAGGACCGCCGCCTGGGGGGATCGCCCCAGCAGCGGCGCGCGCCGCGGCGACCTTCTGGCCGCCAGCGGCCCACCCGCCTGCGACGGCTCCCCCAATCGTGCGGCCAGCCAGCGCGACACCGGCGACGCCGGCCGCGACACCTGCGGCGCCCATGAGACCGCTGCCCGCACTAAGTTGGGGCCCGCCCGAGATCAACGCACCCGCGATAGCCGGCACCTTCAGCGCGAGCATCATGAGGAAGATGGCCGATAGAAGAAGGCCGCACTCCTCACCGATCGTGGGCTCGGCCGCGAGCGTGAACGACTTGAAGATGTTGATGCCGACGCCGAGAATAACGCCCAGGGCCATCATCTTCAGGCCGACAGAAATCACATAGCCAATGGCGCGTTCGGCCATGAACGCTGTCTGGGTCAGCACACCGAATGGCACCGTCACGAATGCAATTAGCGTGACTAGGTGGAACTCGATGATCGTGACGGCGATCTCGATGGCCAGCACGATGAAAGCTAGAAGAATCCCGATGGCCGCGACTGCCGCGATCAGGATCGCATCAATATGCTGCAGAGCGCCAAACCCAGCATTCTGGGAAGCTAGCTGACCGATGTAATCGACCAGTTTAACGACAACTTGCATGCCGGCGTCGACGGCTGTAGTCGGCGCGTTCTTGAAATCGCTGAAGGTCGATGGGCCACCGCCGGCGCGGAGGCCGAGCATGGCAAATCCGTTCACGACGGTAGCGCTCAGCGATTGCCAAGAGCCCACTAGCCACGCGAAAAATCCGACTAGCAGAATCTTCCTGACGAAGCTCGCCATGATGTTCTGCGTTTCGTCGATCGCCCAAAGTATCGCCGTCAGTGTAATGCTGATTACGACAAGGGTCGCGAGGATACCTTGGACATCTCCCGCGATCAGGCCAAATCCACTGTCAATCTGAGCAGTGAACCGACGAATGAACTCGTCTAATGCGGCTGGACTTGCTGTTGCCATTGGAATTTACAGACAGCTAAGGGCTCAAACGCCCTTTTCGCCCTTAAAACCGCCCTGCACCGGCTTGTAATAGTTGGGTGAGCATGGGTTCGAAGAGTCATGGATATCGGGGTCGGGACACTTCTTCTCGACCGACGGCTTAGCCGCTGAATTGGTGGTCGCTTCTTGTGGGCGGCCGCAGGAAGCAACGGCAAGGGCGAGCATGAGAACCATGGTGACGCGCATCGACATCAGAGCCCCTTATCGCCAGCAAACGACCCTTTGACGGGCGTGTAAGCATTGTGCCGCTGGGACTCTGCTCGAGCGGCGGCGGTGCCCGCCTGCTGTTGGGCCAGGATGGTCTCCTGCGTCCGCGCTTGCGCGATCAGAATCGACTGAAGCCCCTGCAGTTGGCCGCTCAATGCGGCCAGAAGCTGGTTCGTAGCCTGGATGGCGGCGGTCTGGCCGGAGGCGCTCTGGGAGGCGGCAACAGCCGAGGTCACGGCGCTGGCCGTCGTGGGCTGCGCCTGGACCAGTTGGTTCTGCAGCCGCATCGAATCCTGCAGCGTCAGGCGGCTGTTGTCCTGCCAGCTCCCGTAGCGCTGAAGGATCTGCTGGAGGCTGCTTCCGGAGAGGTTCGACGGGTAGAGCGACTGGAACTGCTGACCGATGTTCTGACTGTTGTAGCCGATGGCCTGGGCCTGCTGCAGGAGCTGGGTCGCCTGCTGGCTGATCTGGGCGAGGGGCTGGGTTACGTCCGTGCCCAGCTTCTGCAGCATCGCCACCTGGTTGGTGATCTGCGACTGGAGCTGCTCGATCTGGCGAAGGCTGTTGGTCACCTGCGAGATCATCTGGGCGATGGCGGCCGGGTCGTTGACCGTCACGCCAGGGAAGAGCTGCGCCTGCGCCGGCGTCGGGGTGAACCCGGTGACCGGAACGGCGAGCAGGGCCACGGCGCACGCCGTGCTAAGAAGCCTACGCATGAGGAAACTCCGAAGGAGAACGCGAAGGGAGGGGTGATCCTTCCGGCGGCCAGATATTGGCCGCCTCGGCCTGGACGAACGCGGGTTCCGAGATCGCCCGGAACAGGGCGGCGGCGCCGAACAGAACGAATCCCGCGACCAGGACGAAGAAGTTGTGGTGCAGGGTCGTGGTGAAGACCGCGAGGAAGCCGGGCGCGGCCAGAGCCAGGAACAGCAGGCGCCGGCGGCGAACCGAGGACAGCCAGGTGTTGGGGAGCCGAGCGCTCAACCAGGCCAGAGCCGCCAGTCGCCGTGGGCTAAGGGGCCGGGCGATGGGAGCGATGGGTGTTTCGGGGGAGACTGCGTCGTCCATCACGCCACCTTCGCGGCGGCCGGCTTGGCCGACTCATCCAGGTAGCCGGCCACTTCCTGCAACCCTTGCGCGGCGTAGAACCGCGCGGCGAAGCTGTCGCGGGGGCTAGCCTGGAGCGCGGCGGTGACTGTCTGCTGGTCGCCCGGTGAGGACGCGCCGACGGCCGCCAGGGCGATCGGCCCAAGGCCGAGCTCGAAGAGCCGGTTTCCGGCGCTCGACTGGTAGTAATATTCCCGCTTCGGCGTGGCGCTGGCGATGATGCGGATTTGCTGATCGTTGAGCCCGAAGCCGCCGTAGAGGTCGGCGATCTGCGGAGTCGTGGCGTCGGGATTGGGCAGGAACACCCGCGTGGGGCAGCTTTCGATCATTGCCGGCGCGATCGTGGAGCGCGCGACGTCGGCCAGGCTCTGGGTCGCGAAGACCACGGCGACATTGAACTTGCGCAGCGTCTTCAGCCACTCGCGGATCTTGGCCGCGAACGCGCCCTGGTCGAGGAACAGCCACGCCTCATCGAGCACCAGAAGCGTGGGGCGGCCGTCGAAACGGCGCTCGAGCGTGCGGAAGATGTAAGTCAGCACCGGAGCGAGGGCGGCGCGGTTGGCCATCAGCTCCGCCATCTCGAAGGTCTGCCAGACGGCGGCCTTGAGGGTGTTCTCATGGGCGTCGAGCAGATGACCGTGCGGACCGCTCAAGGTGTAGGGCGCCAGCGCCGCCTTGACGGTCTGATCCTGCACCGTCGCCGCCAGCAGGGTCAGGGTGCGCTGCTCGCGCGGCCCCGCGGCGAGGTTTCGCAGGCCGCTCCAGATCTCCTCCTTGATCTGGGGTGTCACGGCGACGCCTTCGGCGGCGACCAGGTCCTCCACCCATTCCTGGGCCCAGGCGCGGCTCTCGGTGTCGTCGATCTCGGCCAGGGGTTGGAAGGCCAGCTCGCCGCTTTCGCCGCCGAGGAAGAAGAACTGCCCGCCGGCCAGCAGCGTCGCGGCCCGCGAGCTTGCGCCCTTGTCGAAGAAAAACACCTGGGCTTCGGGATAGCGAAGCCACTGCATGGCGATGGTGTTGAGCAGCACCGACTTGCCCGAGCCCGTCGGGCCGATGACCATGGTGTGGCCGACGTCCCCCTGATGAAGGTCGAATCGGAAGGGCGTCGTTCCCGCCGTGCGGGCGAACATCAGGGGCGGTTGCGCGCCCTTGTGGCCGCGCTTGGCGCACTCGCTGGTCAGATGCGAGTTGCGCGTCGGGCCCGGCCAGATGGCCGACATCGGCATCATGTCACAGAGGTTCAGCGAGGAGACCAAGGGCCGCCTCAGGTCGGCATAGGCCTGACCGGGGAGGCTGCCGATCCAGGCCTCGACCGCGTTGACGTCCTCGACCTTGCAGACGAACCCGGCGCGGTTGATGGCGCCCTCGACCTCGCGGACCCGATCGGCGAGCCGGCCAGCGTCCTCGTCCATGAGGGTGACCGTCGGGGTGAAATAGCCGATGGAGGCGAAGTCCCCGCCGAGGATGGCCAGGGCCGCGTCAGCGTCGGCCGACTTCGCCGCCGCGTCCGGGTCCTCGAGGATCGAGGGCTCGCGGGTGATGGCTTCCTTCAGCAGCGCCAGGACGCCTTTGCGCTTGGCGAACCAACGCTTGCGGACCGTGGTCACGGCGCGGCGGGCGTCTTCCTTGTCGAGGGGCAGATACCGGCACACCCAGCGATAGCTGATGCCCAGTTCGTTGAGCCGGTCGAGCAGACCGGGCGACGAGGTCGTCGGATAGGCCCGAACCGAAATCGTGCGGATGAAGCTCTTGCCGAGCCTCGGGAACAATCCGCCCTGGAAATCGTCGTCGGTCAGGAAGGCGTCGAGATAAGCTGGGGTCTCGGGCGTGCGCACATAGTGGCGCTTGGTCGAGATGCAGCCGTGCAGATAGGTCAGGGTCTCGTCGTCGGTCAGCTCGCGGACCTCGGGCATGATCGCCGTCAGGATGTCGGCGATCTGCCGCACCGAGCCCTGGAAGTCGCTAAGGGCGGCCCGATACATGCCGGCGGCGCCCCGGCCGGAGGGGGCGTTCTCCAACAACAGGCTCTCGGCCGTGCTGATCGCCTCTTCCGGCGGCAGGTAGGTGAAGGTGAGGAAGTAGCGGCTCTCGAAATGCCGCGCTTGGGCCTCGAAGGCGTCGCGCCGCTCGTTGTCGATCAGATCGGATACCGGATCGGGGAAATGGCTGGCCGGATAGTCCTGGGAGACGGCGCGCAGCGCCTCGATGTGTAGGCACCACCGGGAGCCCAGGCGGCGCAGCGCATTGTTGAGCTGGGCGCGCACCGCGACCAAGCCCGGTTCGGTCGAACTGGCGAGATCGGGACCGCGGAAGGCCAGGGTCTTCTGGAAGCTGCCGTCCTTGTTGAGCAGGAGGCCTGGCCCGATCAACGACACCCAGGGAAGGTGATCGAACAGGCGGTCGGCCTTGGGTCGGTACTCACGCAGGTACAACATCGGAGCCTCGGGCCAAGCGCTTAGCGGGCGACCGTCCATCGCCGATGATCCGACGGTGCGCGGTGACGGGTGGAAGGGGAACGACGCGTCCGCATCAGGCGTCCAGGTAGGGTCGTTGGCGGATGTGTCGCCCGAGGGCGTCGAAGAAATAGGGGTCGCGTTTGTTGAGCCAGTAGCAGGCTCCATGGATGGCGAGGCCGAGCGGGACGCCGATCAGCGGCACTTGCAGACCCAGCGCCAGCACAGCGGTCAGGGTGCCGTTCAAAACGGCGATCATCCGCGGCACGCCAGCGATGGTCACCGGCTCCGACAGGGAGCTGTGAAAGCCGATCTCGAAGCCATCCACGAGCGAGGCCATCAGAAGCCGGCACCGGCGGTCATGTTGAAGAACGAGGTGATGAAGGTCGTGGCCGTGAAGGCGATGGCCAGGCCGAAAACGATCCCGATGCCGCGTCGGAGCACCGAGCCGCCTTCCGAAAAGGCGAAGCCGAGCCCGGTCAACACGATGGCGATGATCCCGACCGCCTTCGCCACCGGACCCGAAAGCGACTGCATGATGGTCTCGAGCGGGGTTTCCCACGGCATGGCCGTGCCGCCGCCCGCGGCCCACGCGGGACTGGAAAGTAGAAGCGCGACGCCGGCGAGCGCGAGGACGCGGACATGACGTCGGCGGGCGACCGAAGCCGGATCGGAGGGGAGTGACAGCATCGAGCGCTTTCCTGACGCATCGCCCGGGGGTCTCCGGGCTACTCAGGATTGAGTCGCAAAATTGCGAAGGTCAAGGGCGCTTTTTAGCTCAAACGTCCTTTATGTGCGTATTTATCATAAAAAGTCCATTGCCAAGCTTTCGGCAATGGGCGCACGGGCTCGCGCGGCGACGCGCTGCAAGCTGACGACCCACCTTTCAGAAGAGATTGTGACGAAAGCAGGGCGCAATTTATGGTTCATGGC
>CAMFHW010000141.1 GCA_945952175.1 uncultured Phenylobacterium sp.
GTGTTCCCCGCCGAGGCCGCGGACGACTGGCCGCTGCGGCGGCTGGCGGAGGCCGCCGGCCTGGCCCGGCTGGCGGTCCCGTCGCCCGAGGCGGGCCAGGGCCTGCGCGGCGCCAACACCCCCGAAGAGCGCGCGCGGCTTGCGCGACGCTGATTTCCAGGCGGCGTTGAGAATTTCGTGACGCTCTCGTGCATCCCTTGCGCTTCAGACGGGCAGGGGACTTCAGCGGTGGCGCAGAGCTATCTCGATTATGCGCGGCGGGGATCGAACGCGCCCTGGCGCTATGGCGTCGCGACGCTCATGGCGCTCGGCATCGCCTTCGTGGTGTTCTCGGTGGCCGTGCTCGGCCTGATCTCCGCCCATCTGGTTCCGGCCGATCTGACCGACCAGATGGTCAAGCCGACCCGGCCGGTCGCCTTCTTCCTGGCCAATGGCGCCCTGTTCGGCCTGCTGATCCTGGGCCTGGCCCTGGCGGTCCGCGTCTGTCACCACAAACGCGCGCTCGACCTGGTGGGCGAGTGGAGCTGGCGGGCCGTCGCGAACGGCTTCGCGATCTGGCTCGGTGTGCTGGCCCTGGCCACCCTGGCCGACTTCGCCGTCTCGCCGAAGGGCTTCTCGGTCACCGCCTCGCCGGCGACCCTGCCGTTCGCCGCGATCGCCCTGGCGGGCCTCGCGGTCCAGACCTTCGCCGAGGAGTATGTGTTCCGCGGCTATGTCACCCAGGGCTTGCTGCTGCTGACCAAGCGGCCTTTGGTCACCTCGGTGCTGAGCGGGCTGCTGTTCGGGTCCATGCATATCCCCAACGGATGGCCGCAGGCCGCGTCCGCCGTGGTGTCCGGGATCGTCCTGGCTTGGCTGGCGATCCGCACGCGAAGCATCGCGTTCACCTGGGGGCTCCATTTCGCCAACAACAGCTTCGCCGGGATCGTCGTCGTCTCGGGAGGGGATGTGTTCAACGGCGCGCCCGGCCTGTTCGCTCAGAACACGCCCCACCTGCAGTGGTGGGACATGGCGCTGGGGTCGCTGGCCTATGTGGCTCTGGCGCTGGTCTTGGCGCGATGGCCTGCCCTGACCGGCTTTCGCACGCGCGCAGCCGGCGCCTGAGCGCGGCGCGTGTGCGGCTTCACGTCCTGTTTGAGAATATTAAGGGGCGTAGCAAAGCTTCACAGGGGAAGATACGCGCCGAACCCGGCTTCGCCCTGGTACGAGTCGTCCCGACGGGCCTCTGAGGAGGGGTGAAGAAGCGTCCATGGTCGAACCGGTGCGCCGAAGCCAAGTCTCGGCCGTCGACCCCACTGAAGTGGGGCAGTCGCCCTCGGAGGTGATCCAGGGCGTCGTGACGACCCTGCTTGTGCTGGGGTTCGCCAGCGGCGTGGCGCTGGCTCTGTCTCCCGTTCAGCGCGCTGGAGAGATCGTCACCGTCTTCATGTCGGCGGTGCTCGTATCGGCCCTGATGTTCGGCCTGCTGCACGCGCTGCTAGCCGCCTTCGTGGCCCAGTTCATCGTCTTCGCGGTATTCAAGTTCGCGCCGCACAGCTTCTCGGTCACGGCGCCCGGCGTACTGCTGCTGCTGGTCTTCGGGGCCGGCGTGGTGGCCACCGGTCAACTTACCGACGTGATCCGCCGGCGGGCGCGGCTGGCGCGCTCACTGATGGCGGCCGGCGCGCCGCTGTCGCCACATGCCTCAGGCAGCGCGCTCGGCGAATTCCTGAGCCGCGCCAATCCCGAAGGCCTGCGCGAAGGCGCCGCCTCGCTGCTGGAGGAAGGCCTGCGCACCTTCACGGCCCTCATCATCGTTGGCGCGGGTCTGGTCGCGGCGGTGCTGGCGCGGTCTTGGGTGGGGCCGACCGCGGCGGTGCTTTGCATCTGCGGGGCCGTGGTCGTCGTGGCTGGCGCGCTGGGCGGTCGCTTCGGTTTCGCCAGCGCCACCTTCGCCGCGATCGTCCAGCATGGGCACTTCGATCGGCTGATCGGTTTGGGCCAGGGCTTCGAGGCGGCGTTCGAACTCGCCGCGCTGGCGGGCCTGGGCCTCGGTGTTGGGGTGCTCGCCGACCGTCTGCAGCGCGAACGCGCGGCCCTGACCACCCTGGCCACCGCCGGTCGCGACCTCTCGGCGAAATCCGAGGAGGCGGACATCCGTCAGGTGCTGATGACCAGCCTCACCTCGATCGGGCCTGGCGTACGAATCCAGATCGCCGACGATGTCGGCGGGCCGACGATGAAGCACGCCCTCGCCGGCGCGCCGGTCTGGAGCGACAACGACCCCCGCTGGCGGGTGCGCCGCCTGGAAGCCGATGGGCGCGACGTTGGCGTGGTGCGATGGCGCTTCGCGGGAGTCGAACGACAGAGCCGGGACGCCGACGAGGTGGCTATCTCGCTCATCGATCTCGGCGCTTCAGCGATCGTGCGGGCCCGGCTGAACCTCGAGAAGGGCGACATGGAGTTCGCCGCGCGAACCGAGCAGCTTCGGCTGATACTGCTGGACGCGGTCTCGCATCACTTCCGCTCACCGCTGACCGGCATCCTGGGCTCCGTGACCAGCATCCTCTCGGCCCCAGAGGGCCAGGACCCGGCGGCGCAGCGGGAGTTCCTGCTCATCATCAAGGAACAGGCGAACCGCCTCAGCCGCTATGTGGACAGCTTCCTGAGCGTGGCGCGGCTGGAGTCCGGCTCCATCGACGTCACCCTGGCCGATGTCGATGTGGAAAGCGTTGTGGACGACGTCTGGGAGTCGTTTGGCGAGGCCGGCGGTTCGCGCCGTTTCCTGCAGGTGGAGATCGAGGCCGGCGAGGTCAGAACCGACGCCCGACTGCTGTCGCAAGTGCTCGGCAACGTTCTGGAAAATGCGATCAAATACAGTCCCGAAGGTTCCGTTGTGGACGTCAAGGGGCGCCGACGGGGGGAAGCGATGGTTATTCAGGTGGTCGATGAGGGCCCTGGCGTGCCGGAAGATAGCCAGGATCGTATTTTCGATCGTTTCTTCCGAAGTCGCGGCGCCAAGGCCCCCGGCCTGGGGCTTGGCCTCTATATCACTCGAAGCCTGGTCGAGATCCTGGGCGGCGGTGTCGAAGCCCGCAATCGCACCGACGGCAAGTCGGGCTTCCAAGTCTCCATCACTCTTCCGCTTTCGGAGCCCGCGAAATGACCGCGCCCGCCAAGATTCTCGTCGTCGAGGACGAAGAGCAGCTGCAGCGCATGCTGCGCTCGACCCTCACCCAGGCCGGCTATGAAGTCTCCACCGCCAAGACCGGCCTCGAGGCCTTGGAGGCGATGGTGCGGCAGGAGTTCGGCGTCGTGCTCCTCGACCTCGGCCTGCCGGACATGGACGGCAAGGAGGTCATCTCCCAGGCCAAGGCGATTTCGCGGGCCCCGGTGCTCGTGATCTCGGCCCGAGACAACGGCAAGGAGAAGATCGCCGCCCTGGACCTCGGGGCGAGCGACTATGTCTCGAAGCCTTTCGACGCCGCCGAGCTGATGGCGCGAATCCGCGTGGCGTTGCGGCCGCCGCGGGTGTGCAAGGAAGACCAGGAGGTGAAGACCGTCGGACTGCAGATCGACGTCGCTTCGCGCCGCGCGATCGTGGAGGGCCGCTCGGTGCGCCTGTCGCGCAAGGAGACGGAGTTCCTGCAGTTGCTGGCCGAGGCTCATGGCGCCGTCGTCGCCCACGAGAAGATCATCGAGTCGATCTGGGGGCGCGGCAGCGACGCCGACTACATGAACGTGCGCGTCCTGGCCTGGCAGGTGCGACGCAAGATCGAGCCGGACGCGGGGGCGCCGCGTTTCCTGATCGCCGAGGCGGGCGAGGGCTATCGCCTGAACATGGACTGAGCGCGGCGGGGCCCTCCCGCCAAGATCGCTAATTACCTCTCCGAGGTGAATCCGCATGACGCAGCCCCACGCCGCGCCTAGTCCTGAAGCTTCGCCATGTCGGGTCTGGGGGACGCGATGGGGATGGATGCAAGGACGGTGAACCGGCATCTGGGCCGCCGGCTGGCCGAGCTTCGCGAAGCCCGCGGATGGGATCGCCAACGGCTCGGCGCGCTGGTCGGCGTGCCCGGAGCCGAGATTCTCGCCTACGAGTGCGGGGACGGGGAGCTCAGCGCGCGCATGCTGTGGCGGTTGGCCCTGAGGCTCGGCGCGCCCGTGGAACGGTTCTACGATGGGCTGAGCCGCGCGAGCTGACGTGGTCCTCAGAACAGGCCTGGGACCAGCCGGAAGCGGACGGTCTCCGCGTAGGCCCGGTAGTCCGGGTCCGACGACAGCCAGCGCTCCTCCCGCAGAATTCGGCCGACCTGGACCGTCCAGGCCACACCATAGACCGCCAGGTTCCAAAGGCTCGGATTGAGCAGGATGAAGCCGAGCTGCACGACGATATAGCCCGCGTACATCGGGTGGCGGACGATCGCGTAGGCCCAGCCGCGCTGGACGCCGCGGTTGGCCGGCGCGATGCCGAAGCGGCGATTGAGGCTGAGCTTGGCCGCGGTGGCGATGATGGCGCCGAGCGCCATGATCGCGGCGCCGACGGCTTCGGGAACGAGGGGGCCGGCATGAGGGCGCGCGAGCAATGGCGCCATGGTGCCTAGAAGCGCCAACGCCCAGTCCAGCGGCGCGGTGCTGACATCGATGGTCCTCCGCCGAAAGATGACGAAGACGACCGACATGCCCTCGGTCAGCAAGAGCAGCAGATTTGCGCGTTCCGGCGAATGCAGCGCGGGGCTCGCGAAAGCCGCAAAGAGCAGGATCAATATAGCCCGCTCGCCCAGATCAAGAACACGCCCCATTCAACCAGGATGGCACGAGAATAGGCCTATGGCGATCCTCGTATCCTAAGAGGCGAGAAAGACTATCTGATTGCCTAACCGAGCAGGTTGAGCCCGAGCTTGGCCGTGACCGCCGGAATGAAGACCACCGCCTCCGCGAGAGCGATCGCGTAGAGGCCCGCGAGCACCGGGCGGCCATCCTTGAGATTGTAGACCACGCCCGCCAGCAAAGGCCCGCTGACCGGGCCAAACACGAAGAACGGGGCGATACGCTTAATGGCCGACAAGGCAAAACTCCCCAATCCAAAGTCCACTGTGCCGGCTGTTAACGCTGGTGAGCGCGCGATGGTTCAATCAGAACTCAGGGAAATCGCTCTGACAATACAAATATTGTCCATTCATGATTAACCTGGGAAAGTTGTAGAAGTTTTCGGTCTGAAGATTAACTATAAGACCTCGTTGCGATTGGATGTGCGGACTGTCGGCCCGCGAGTGCTTGGCGGGGTGCGAAAAGTCTCGTTATTTCAAATTAAACCACTCCGGCGTCATCTGCTCGTATGCCGCAAAGTCCGCAGAATGCAGCTCCGGCGCCCCTGCAGGTGACGAACCTGGCGAAGACCTACGCCGGGGGCCGTGGCGTGCGTGACGTCAACATGACCCTGATGCCCGGCAGCATCACCGGCTTCATCGGCGTGAACGGCGCGGGGAAGAGCACGACCCTGAAGGCGATCATCGGCCTGTTGCAGCCCGATAGCGGCGAGGTGCGCCTTTTCGGTGAGCCGGCCAGCTTCGCGGCGCGGGCGCGTCTGGGGTTCCTGCCGGAGGAGCGAGGCCTGACCCCTCGCGAGCGCGCCCGAGACGCGATCGCTTTCCATGCCCAGCTCAAGGGGCTGTCGCGAGGCGCCGCCTATCGGCGCGCCGACGCCTTGCTGGAGCGGATCGGCCTTGCGGGCCGCACCCGGGCGCGGATCAGCGAACTGTCCAAGGGCAATGCGCAACGGGTGCAGATCCTCTGCGCCATCGCCCACGAACCCGCGCTGCTGGTGCTGGACGAGCCGTTCTCCGGGCTGGACCCGATCGCCCAGGCGGAACTGCAATCGCTGTTCAGCGAGTTCCGCTCCGGCGGCGGCGCGATCCTGTTCTCGACCCATTCGATGGCTGTCGCCGAGCGGCTGTGTGACCACGTGGTGATCCTGTCCCAGGGGCGGACCGTGTTCGAGGGCCCGGTGGCCGACGCCGCCGCGCACGCGCCGCACGGGGTCTATGTGACGCTCGACGATGACGCCGCGCTGCTGGAGGTCGTTAGCGCCCTGGGCGGCCAGGCCGAGGCCTTCCCAAGCAAGATGAGCAACGCCCTGCGCTGGCGGGTGATCCTGCCGCGCAATGTGGCCTATCCCGCCCTGATGCGCGGCCTGGCCGAGAAAGGCCTGGCGATCCACGGCTTCGAGCCGATCCAGGCCGATCTGGAAGGCGCCTTCTGGAGCCTCGCCGGCCAGGACCGGGCGCTGCAACCTGCCCAGAAGGCGGCCGCCTGATGCGTCGTCTCTGGCTGATCGCGCGGCGCGAAATCGCGGCCTACGCCTCGCTGCCGACCTTCTGCCTGGCCCTCATGACGGGACCCGCCCTGTTCTTGCTGACCCGGCTGGCGAGCCTGAGCGATCGGCCGCACGGGCCGCCGGTCGCCGCCGCCCAGACCGTAGAACTGCGATCCGCCGACGAGGGCTTGCGCGCCGCCGTGGCGGCGGCGATCGGCGAGGCCAACGCCAGCGGCGCCACGCATCTGGAAGTGGTCAACCCTGACGGTCGTCGCGCGCCCGACACGGTGGTGAGCCTGGCGCCGAGCACCGAGAAACGGCTGTCGATCTTGATCCAGGGCGAGGCCGTGCCGTCCGTGGCGGCGAGCCTCATGCGTCAAGCCGTGACCTCCAAGATGCAGCAGCGGATCCTGGTCCGCGCAGGTGTGCCGGAATCGGCGGTCGACGATGCGGCCGAGGTCAGCGTCGACGTCGCGGTCACCCGGCCGCCGGCCGCCGCGGCCGCCGCGATCGCCGAGGCGAGCGCGCGGGTGGCGCGCTTCGCTGTCGTCATGCTGCTATGGATGAACCTGGTCGGCTCGCTGGGCATGCTGCTGCAGGCGATCGTGCGCGAGCGCAGTCACCGGGCGCTGGAGGGCTTGCTGGCGGCGACCCGGCCCTCAGAAATCATCTTCGGCAAGCTCCTGGGCGTGGGTCTGCTGTCCTTGCTGGTCCTTGCGGCCTGGCTCGGCGCCGGTGTCGGTGTGGCCTCCGGCCCGCTGGCCGGCGCGGGCGCGGGCTTCGCCGACATGGTGCTGGGCGCCTTCAAGGCCCCGGACAACCTGGCGCTCGCCGCCATGGTCTATCTGATGGCCTACGGCATGTACGGCTCGGCCATGATCGGTCTGGGCGCCGCAGCGCGCGACCTGCCCAGCGCCCAGAACCTCTCGCGGCCGATCTTCGGCGTGCTGCTGCTGGTCTTCTTCCTGGCGCTGAGCCAGCTCAACGCCAGCGGCCCCGGCTTCGGCTGGATGCTCTGGCTGCCGCCCCTAACCCCCTTCGTCCTGATGATGGCCAAGCCGGGCGCGCTTTCGGTTGGCGAGATCGTCGGCGCTTTCGTGCTGATGGGCGCGACCACGGCGGCGGTCGGCGCGTTGGCCTCGACCGCGCTCAGCGAGCGCCGGCCTTGGCCCTGGAAAGCCGCAGCGGCCGCGGCCGCCTGAGGCGGGGCAAGGCCGCCTTAAGGTTTCCGTAGTATTGACGGCGATCTGGTAGATCGCGCGGCGGGTGGGCCGCCGTCGATTGGGTGGGCCACCAAGACGTCATGGGACAGGATCCGAAGCTGACTGAATTGCCAGCCGCCCACGACGAGGCCTCCAGCCCCGCGGGGGCAGGCCGACGGCTCCGAGCCGGACGGACACTGTCCATTGTCATTCCGATGCACAACGAGGCCGAGGTGCTGGACCTGTTGTTCCCGCGCCTGGACGAGGCGATTGGCGGGCTGGGCGTCGGGCTGGAGATCATCTGTGTCGATGACGGCAGCCGCGACGACACGCTCGAGCGCCTGCGCCTCCGGACCCAGGCCGACCCCCGCATCAAGGTGATCGCGCTGTCGCGGAATTTCGGCAAGGAAGCCGCGTTGACCGCCGGCATCGACGCGGCGGCCGGCGAGATGGTGGCGCCGATCGACGCCGACCTGCAGGACCCCCCGGAACTGATCGCCGAGTTCTTGACCCTGTGGGAGCAGGGCTATGACGTGGTCTACGGCATGCGCGCCGACCGGGGCAGCGACAGCTGGCTGAAGCGGGTGACCGCCGAGGGTTTCTATCGGGTGTTCAACCTGATGTCGGCGAGCCCGATCCCCGCCAGCGCCGGCGATTTCCGCCTCATGGACAGGACTGTGGTGGACGCGCTCAAGCGCCTGCCCGAACGCAACCGGTTCATGAAGGGACTGTTCGCCTGGGTCGGCTACCGCCAGGTGGGCGTGCCCTACGTACGGCCCGCCCGGGCGGCGGGGACGACCTCCTGGCGCTATATGCAGCTCTGGCGGTTCGCCCTGGACGGGATCACCTCGTTCTCCACGGCGCCGCTGCGTGTCTGGACCGTCATCGGCCTGGCGTCGGCGGGGTTCGCCCTGCTGGCGGCGCTCGCCCTGATCGCGCGGGTGCTGCTGCTGGGCCGCGAGGTTCCGGGCTACGCGTCGCTCATGGTGGTGGTGCTGTTCAGCTTCGCCGGCCAGATGGTCGCGTTCGGCGTACTGGGCGAATATATCGGCCGCCTCTATGACGAGGTGAAGGGCCGGCCGCTGTACCTGGTGCGCGAGCGGGTCGGGTTCGAGGCCTGACATGGATCGCCACGTCTATGACCGCATGCGCGAGATCGAGGCGGATCATTGGTGGTTCGCGGCGCGGCGCGAGATCCTGGCCGATCAGATCGGTCGACTGAAGCTGCCGCAGGATGCGGAGATCCTCGAGGTCGGCTGCGGCACCGGCGGCAACCTCGCCATGCTGTCGGCCTTCGGACGGGTCCAGGCGATCGAGCCCGACGAGGAATCGCGGGCCTATGCCGGGCGCGACGGGGCGCTGGTGCGG
>CAMFHW010000142.1 GCA_945952175.1 uncultured Phenylobacterium sp.
GTCAGATGGCATCATCTGACCCGTTGAAAAGGGCTCTAAATCAAAAGTTTGGAGCGTGTCGGGCGCCGAAACCGCTCACACTTTCGGCTGACACGCTCCATGGGCGGCGATCATGCCACGCGGCCCGCCGCCGTAAAGCGCTACCTCTCAGCGCAGGACCGAGGCCAGGCCGGCCAGCGCCTCGTCCGGGGCCGCCGGACCCCACGCGGCGGAGGCGGCCTTGAGCGCCTCAAGGGCCGGATGGCCGCCGCTCGCGGCGCCGGCCAGGGTCTCCAGCGTCTCCATCAGAACACGTTCGGCGCGCAGCTCGGCGGCCTTGACGTCCTCCCGCAGGCCCTCGCGGCCACCATCCTCGACCGGCGGAAAGGCCGGCTTCAACGCCCGGCGCACCTCGCGCAGCGGCTTCAGCACCGTGGCGTCCCAGGCCTTGGCGAGCTTGGCCGCCTCCGCGAGGGTTGCGGCGTCCGGCCCCTCGGCCCACACCGCCCACAAGAGGTAGGAGGTGTTCTGGCCATGCGCGTCCTGCAGGGCCAGGGTCGCCTCCGGCACGCCGGGTTCGCCATAGGCCTTCAAGGTCCAGTCCCACAGCGACATCAGGCCTCTCCCTTCAGGGGCCCCACGTCCTGGCCCCAGCGCTTCACGCTCGCCCAGTTCAGCCCGAACAGGTCCAGCGCCCGGCCCACCGACTGGTCGACCATCTCCTCCAGGCTCTGGGGCTTGGCGTAGAACGCCGGAAGCGGCGGGGCGATCACCGCGCCCATCTCGGCCAGCCGCACCATGGTCCGCAGGTGGCCCAGGTGCAGCGGCGTCTCCCGCACCATCAGCACAAGCGGCCTGCGCTCCTTCAGGGTCACGTCGGCGGCGCGGGTCAGCAGGGACGAGGTCACGCCCGAGGCGATCTCGCTCATGGTGCGCACCGAGCAGGGGGCGACGATCATGCCCAGCGTCGGGAAGGAGCCCGAGGCCACCGAGGCCCCGACATCGCCGGCCTTGTGCACGACCGCGGCGCGGGCCTGGACCTCGGCGAGCGACAGCTCGGTTTCCTGGGCGATGGTCAGGGCGGCCGCGCGGGAAAGGATCAAGTGGGTCTCGACGCCGAGGTCCCGGCAGGCGTCCAAGGCCCGCAGGCCATAGGCCACGCCGCTCGCGCCGGAAATGCCGACAATGAGGCGCGAAGACTCAGACTGGCTCAATTGGCGGGCTCCCGCGCCTGCGATCCGGGCGCCTGTTCCAGCCCCCGCTTTGCAAAGATATGTGATCTGACAGTCCGCGCCAGCGGGTGTTCACTGATCGAAGCTCATTCAACAGAAGGAGACGTACGGTCATGGCCGTTGAAGCCCGCATCCGCGAACTCGGCGCCCGCCACCAGTCGCTGGACAAGGCGATCCAGGACGAGATGAGCCGGCCGTCGGCCGACGATGTGAGGTTGAAGGAGCTCAAGCGACAAAAGCTTCGTCTCAAGGAAGAGATGGAAGCCCTGAAGTCCAAGCCGCACTGAGGCGGCGCGCGACGGGGCGAGCCGCGATGCGACCCGCCCCGCGCGACTGATCAGTCTTCGTCGCCTTCGTCGTCGTACTCGTGCGACGCGGCGTCTTCATGCTCGTCGTCGTGATCGGCTTCGGCGTGAGCCCCAGACGCACCCGTCTCGGAGGCCGGCTCCAGGGTCGGGCCGTCCGGTTCGACGATCCCCTTGCGCGCGTCGTCCTTGGCCTTCTTCTCGGCCGCCTTCTTGACCACCGCATCCAGCTCGAGCTGGGTCGCGAGACCGAGCGTCACCGGGTCGACCGGCTTGATGTTGGCCGCGTTCCAGTGCGTGCGGTTGCGCACCTGGTCGATGGTGGCCTTGGTCGTCCCCAGCAGGCGGGCGATCTGGCTGTCGGCCACTTCCGGGTGGTTGCGCAGGAACCAGGCGATCGCGTCCGGGCGGTCCTGGCGGCGCGACACGGGCGTGTAGCGCGGCGCCTTCTTCACCGGCTTCAGGAGCTCGGCGTGGCGCGACTTCTGGGCCTTCATCCGGTACTTCGGATTGTCCTGGGCGGCGTCCAATTCTTCGCGGCTGAGCTGGCCGTTGGCGATCGGGTCGGCGCCGCGGATGTCGCGCGCCACTTCGCCGTCGGCGATGCCCTTCACCTCGAGCGGGTGCAGGCCGCAGAAATCGGCGATCTGATCGAAGGTCAGCGAGGTGTTGTCGACCAGCCAGACGGCGGTCGCCTTCGGCATCAGGATCTCGGTCATGGCGTATTCCTAAAACAGCGGCGCCCGGCCTTTCGGCCGGGCGGTGCATAAAGCTGCAACCCATATAGGCCGGATCGGCGGCCAAGAAAACGACAATCGGTGAAGGTGTTCGCGGCGGAACCGCGCGGGTCGGAAGCTGTTCCATACGGCGGGTCGGGGGTTCGAGGAGACCCACCATGCCGATGCCCTGGGACAGACATTCCGACACCTATCGCGACGCTCCGGTCGAGCGCCGCGCCGAAGACCGCGACGACTACGGCCAGGCCGACTACAGCCGGGACTACGCCTACGACCCCGACGCCCGCGCCGGCTATGCGCGGGACGAGCGGGACGAGCGTGGCCCCCACGAGCCCCGCACCTGGCGCGGACGCTCACCGAGCCTCGGCCGCGACGAACGCCGCGACCGCGCCCGCCTGGCCGTCGACCATCGCATCCTGGCCGTCATCACCGAGCGGCTGGAGCGGGACCGGCGGATCGATTCCTCCGACGTCGAGATCACCGTCGAGGACGGCGTGGTCTATCTGGCCGGCACCGCCCGCACCCGCGAGGGCAAGCGGCGCATCGAGAACCTGGTCGATGTCGACGGCGTGAACGACGTGGTCAACGCGCTCCGCGTACGCGAGCCCGAGCGCCATCGCGGCCTGTTCGGCTTCTAGGCCTGGCGGCGCCTTGCCCGGGCTCATGGCTCGCGCCGGGCTGGGCGGGGCGGTCCAGGGCGACGAGCACGGCGATCGGCGCGATGACAACGGCGATCGCCAGGAGCGCCAGCAAGGGCAGGAGCAGGGGCATGGATGCCTCTAGGGGCGCCGCATCGGTCAGGGTCGGGCCGTTCGGGTGACGGCGCCCGACCGACGGCGCGCGTGCGCGATATGGCGCTCGCGGGCGCGCCTGCGCCAGGACTTTTAATACCACTGAGGCTTCGGCGCCGGGCGTGATAGTCTCGCCCAAAGGACCCCCGGCCAAGCCGGGCACGGAGCGAACCGGCGCGCGTCGCGCGCCTTCGCCAAGCCGCGGCCCGCCGATCAGCGCGATGGGTCGCCCTTCACCGACATCATGCCCACCGCGCGTCCGCCAGGTCGGATCTCGCCGTGCGCCAGCCCCTTGGACCTCGACGCCAATGAAGTCTTTCATCCTGCCCGCCGGCTCCCGCATCCGGTTTTCGGCCACTGCCTCGGCCGATTGCACGCACCTCCACCGTTGGCACGTCGAGCTTTCGCCCGCCGCCGACGAGGAACCCGCTCACGCCGATATCCAATCCTACGTCTCTCAGATCGGCCGCGGCGAAGACCAGCGCATCGAGGTCGTGGAGCAGCGGATCGCCCGCAAATGCCTGGTGTGGGCGTCGCATCGCACCTCCCGGGGCTGGGAGCCGGACGTGGCCCAGGTGGTGGCCGACACGCCCGACGCCCTCACCATCGCCTTCGTCCGCCCCGAGGACGTCGGCGGTTTCGACGCCACCTCCGAATGCATGATGACCTTTCACTTCAGCCACGCCCTGGCGGCCTGAAGCGATGACCGTGGTCTTCGGGCGCTTCCGGCCCGGCGCGACGGGCTACTGGGCGATCCAGCTTCGGCGCGGCGACATCCCGACGGCGGTCGCCGGCCGCTATGTCTGCCATGAGCGGAACATCACCGACGCGCGCCAGGCGGCGTTGAGATTGGCGAGACGCCACGGGCTGGGAGACTTCACCCTGGTCCGCGTCTCCCTGCCGATCCGCGGCTGGGGCGGCGAAGACCTGCCGCCGCTCGGCGACTTCCGGGAGGTGACCGATCTCTTCATCTGGAGCAAGATCCTCAGCGCCCAACAGACTGGCGACTGAGCATCGTCCGTCGCGGGCCCAGCGAGGAAACCCCGATGACCAATCGCCAGATCGTTTTGCAGGAACTGCCCCGCGACCGCTTGGGGCCCGAGCACTTCCGCCTCGCCGAGGCCGACGTCCCGCAGGCCGGCGACGGCCAGGTGCTGCTGAAGACCCGCTATGTCTCGCTGGACGCCGCCAACCGCGCCTGGATGCAGGGCGCGACCTATCGCGCGGCCCTCGCCGCAGGCGACGTCATGGCCGGCGGCGCCCTGGCCGAGGTGGTGGACAGCCAGGTGGGTCACCTGCAGCCCGGCGATCTGGTCTTCGCCGATACGGGCTGGCAGGACTATGCGGCGCTGCCGGCCAAACGGCTGGAGAAGCTGCCGGACCTCAAGCCGCTCACCCACCTGCTCAGCGTCTATGGCGTGGCGGGGCTGACCGCCTATCACGGCCTGATGGAGTGCGGCCGGCCCAAGGCGGGCGAGACCGTGGTGGTCTCCGCGGCGGCCGGATCGGTGGGCTCGCTGGTCGGCCAGATCGCCAAGATCAAGGGCTGCAAGGTCGTCGGCATCGCTGGCGGCGCCGAGAAGGGCGCCTGGCTGCGCTCGGAACTCGGCTTCGACGCGACCGTCGACTACAAGGCGGGCGACGTTCGCCGCGCCCTGCGCGCAGCCTGCCCCGATGGGGTCGACGTCTATTTCGACAATACCGGCGGCGACATCCTGGAAGCCGCCCTGTTCAATATGAACATCCACGGCCGCATCGCCTGCTGCGGGGCGGTGTCGCAGTATGACGGCGCGGCCCCGCCGCACGGCCCGCGCGGCGTGCCGGGCCTGATCGTCACCAAGCGGCTGAAGATGGAGGGCTTCATCGTCTCCGACTTCCGCGACAAGGACGCCCAGGCGCTGGCCGACATGCAGGCCTGGGTCGCCGACGGCCGCCTGAAGGTGCAGGAGGACGTGATCGAGGGTCTGGAGAACCTGCCCGCGGCCCTCATCGGTCTCCTGGCCGGCGAGAACCGCGGCAAGCGGATGGTGAAGGTGGCCTAGCTCAGCGCCCGCTGGCCGACGATCTTCAGGCCGTAGCCGCCGGACCCCGGCAGCACAGTCGAGGAATTGCTCAGCAACACCATGTCGCGCACGCCGAGGTCGATCAGGATCTGGGCCCCGACGCCATAGTCGCGCAGCACGTTCGCGCCATGGTCGACGTCGCCGTCCGAGCCATAGCGCTCCGACAGCCAGGCCGGGTTGGAATCGCGGATGAACACGGCCACGCCCGCGCCCTCATAGTCGGCGATCGCGTTCAGCGCCTTGGGCACATAGTCCTGGCGCGACTCCACGTGGCCCAGCATGTCGGCCGCCATGTCGACGCGGTGCATGCGCACCAGGGTCGGCTTGTCGGCCTCGATCTTGCCCTTGGTCAGCACCACATGCTCGGTGCGGTCGATAATGTTGCGATAGATGACCATCCGGAACCGGCCGCCATGGGCGCTGTCGAACGGCCGCTCCAGCACGCGCTCCACCTGCCGCTCGGTGCGGCGGCGATAGGCGATCAGGTCGGCGATGGTGCCGATCTTCAGGCCGTGCAACTGGGCGAAGCTGATCAGGTCGGGCAGACGCGCCATCGACCCGTCGTCCTTCATGATCTCGCAGATCACGCCTGCCGGGTTCAGGCCGGCCATGCGGCTGATGTCGACCGCCGCCTCGGTGTGGCCGGCGCGGACCAGCACGCCGCCGTCGCGGGCGACCAGCGGGAAGACATGGCCGGGCGAGACGATGTCGTCGGGGCCCTTGGTCGGGTCGACGGCCACCGCGACCGTATGGGCGCGGTCGTGGGCCGAGATGCCGGTGGTCACGCCTTCCTTGGCCTCGATCGACACGGTGAAGGCCGTGCCCATGCCCTCGCGGTTCTCGGCGGCCATCGGCGGCAGGCGCAGCTGGCGCGCGCGCTCGGCGGTGATCGACAGGCAGATCAGGCCGCGGGCGAACCGCGCCATGAAGTTGATCTGGTCCGGCGTGGCGAACTGGGCGGGGATGATGACATCGCCCTCGTTCTCCCGGTCCTCGGCGTCGACCAGGATGTAGGGACGGCCGTTGCGCGCATCCTCGATGATGTCTTCGATCGGGCTGATCGCGCTCTCATGGGCGGCTTCGTTCACGGCTTCGCCCTCCTTGCCGGATTGGACCAGATAGGGACGCTTCATCGACCAGCCTTCATCTTGGCGAACTCCAGCACCTGCTCGCCCACCGTGGTGAGCTGCCAGCCGTCCTTCGGATCCTTGCACGACCCGTCGGCCTCGAACGAGCCGGAGGTCGCGTTCAGGGCCGCGCCGAACGGCGTCGGCCAGCCCCGCATCGCATGTATGATCGATCGCACCGCCGTCAACGTCGTTCCGGCGGCCTGCCAGCCCTCGGCGGTGACCACGACGCCCACGGCGCGGCCGGTGAAATAGGGCCGCGCGTCGTCGCGCAGCAGCTCCAGCGTGTCGAGCGTGTTCTTCATCACCCCCGACAGCGAGCCGTGATAGCCGGGCGTGGCGACGATGATCCCGTCGGCCTCGCGCACCGCCTCGATCAACACCTTCTGGTCGGCGTTCGGACCGCCGGGCCCGGGGTTGAACAGCGGCAGCCCCGCCAGGAACTCCCCGCCGAGCAGGCGCGTGCGGCCGCCCCCGGCCTCCACCGCCTTGAGCGCGATGGCCAGCGCCTTCTCGGTCGAAGAGCTCGCGCGGACGGTGCCGCCCAAACCCAGGATCAACGGTCCGTCCGAATTCATGCCGCCCCCTCGAACACCTTCTTCAGTTCCGTCTTCAGGATCTTGCCGTTCGCGTTGCGCGGCAGGGTCTCCGGCCAGAACTCGACCTTCACCGGGACCTTGAACGCCGCGAGCTTGCCCCGCACCCAGTCGCGCAGCGCCTGCTCGGTCGCCTCCGCGCCCGGCTTCAGATGCACCACCGCGCCGGGCTCCTCGCCCAACGTCTTGTGCGGGATGCCGACGATCGCCGCGTCCATCACCGCCGGGTGCTCATAGAGGACGTTCTCGACCTCCACGCAGTAGATGTTCTCGCCGCCGCGGATCAGCATGTCCTTGGCCCGGTCGATAATGAACAGGAAGCCTTCCTCGTCGACTCGCGCCAGGTCGCCGGTGCGCAGCCAGCCGTCGACGAACGTCTCGGCCGTGGCTTCCGGCTTGTTCCAGTAGCCCTTCACCACCTGCGGGCCCTTGACCCACAGCTCGCCGACCGCATTGACCGCCAGCACGGTCTTGCCGTCCGCCGGATCGCGGATCTGCATCTCGCCCACCGGCGCCGCGGGGCCGGCCGAGTCGGGGCGGCCCTCATAGTCCTTGCCCGAGTGGCCGGTGAAGGTGGCGGTGGTCTCGGTCATGCCCCAGCCGTTGCCGGGCGCCGAGCCGGGAAACACCTCGACGATCTTGCGCACCAGCTCCGGCGCCGAGGGTGCGCCGCCATAGGCCACGGCGACCAGCGAGGAGAGGTCGTACTTGGATCGCGCCGGATGCTCGATCAGCTGCCAGGCGATGGTCGGCACGCCGCCGGTCGAGGAGACCTTCTCCCGCTCGATCAGTTGCATGGCCTGTTCCGGCTCCCAGCGGCGCATGATCACGATCTTGCCGCCGGAATTCATGGTCGGCCCGAGATTGGCCGACAGCCCGGTGGCGTGGAACATCGGCACCACCAGCAGGCCCACGCGGGGCGGCAGCTTGTGCGGGTCGCTCTCCGGGAGCGGCAGGCCGGCGCGCAGGGCGCCGCGCGCCACGCCGATGCCACCCGCCATCACGTTGGAGGTCATGTTGCGGTGGGTGCCGAGCGCGCCCTTCGGCCGGCCCGTCGTGCCGGAGGTGTAGAGGATGGTGGCGTCGTCGTCGGGCTCGATCGCCACGTCCGGGACTGCCGCCTTCGGCAGCTTGCCCCAGTCGTTGACCCGGCCGATCACGTCTTCCAGGCGGGCGACCTTGGCGTTGGGGACCTCGCCCGCCAGACGGGTCACATAGACCTTCTCCAGGTCCGGCAGGTTGGGCAGGGATTCCACGATCCGCCCCAGCCGCTCGTCGTCGACGATCGCGACCTTGGTTCCGGAATCGGCCAGGCCGTATTCCAGCTCAGGCCCGGTCCACCAGGCGTTCAGCGGGGTGACGATCGCGCCGCAGAGGATGCCCGCCCAGAACGCCACCGGCCATTCCGGCAGGTTGCGCATGATCACCGCGACCCGGTCGCCCTTCTTCACCCCGTCGGCCCGCAGGCGATGGGCGAGCGCGATGGTCGCGCGGCCGAAGCCGTCATAGGTGGCGCGGTCGTCCTCGTAGACCAGGAATTCGCGCTCGGGGAAGGTCTGGCCCGACAGGAACATGTCGCGGAGCGTCGCCGGCGCGTGCTTCCAGGTGCGGGTCATGATCCCGCGGATCGGCCGCTCCTCGATCTCGAACCGCGAGCCCGGCTGGGTCAGCTGGTCGTGCGCCTCGGCGATGGTCATGACCGGCCAGGTCTGGGCGGCGGCGGGCGGTTGCGCGGTCGTGGTCTCGGACATCTCAAATCTCGAAATTGATCAATGGCGTCAAAAATGAAGAGAGGCGGCGCCCGAAGGCGCCGCCCCACATAATCGCCCCTTCCCCGCCAGGGGAAGGGGATAGAGCGCTAAAGGTCAGACCTCTTCCTTCTCGCGGCGGCGCAGCCCCATCTTGGCGTACTCCTCCTTCATGGCCGCGAGTTCGGTGGCGTACTTTTCCTGGGCCGCCTCGCGCAGCTTCGGGATGTGGTAGCCGGGGAACAGGTCGTTGTCGGGCCGGTAGTCCTTCAGC
>CAMFHW010000143.1 GCA_945952175.1 uncultured Phenylobacterium sp.
GGTGGAGATGGTGGCGGAGATCGAGCTGTTCGGCCAGGGCACGACCCGCTCGGACGTGTCCAACGCCTATTTCGCGGCGCTGCTGGAGAAGTTCCAGCGCGGGGAGATGACGGCCTAGCGGGCCAGGGTCGGGGTCCAGGCGACGGACTTGTTGGCGATGTTGCCGTGCTGGCCGCGGATCACCTCGCGCCGCGTGCTGGCGGGGTGGCAGGTGTCGTCGGGATTGCCCGGATAGCCGCGGGGATGGCGGGCGCCGATATAGGCCTGCCAGCGCGGGATGAGATCGTCGTCGCCCATGTCGGTGGTGAAGTTGGGCGTCATGTAGACGGGCCCGTCGGCGCCCATGGTATAATTGTCCTGGTCGAGCTGGGGCACGGTGCGCACGGCGACGCAGAAGACCTGCCTCTGCGTCTCCGCATGGGCGGGCGGGGCGAAGGCTAGGGCCAGGGCGGCCGCCGTGCAGGTCGCGAACTTCGATCCCATCTGAGACGCCTCCCCGGAGAACTTGTTTTGGCGAAGCTTATCGCGCCGCGCGGGAAGGTCCACAGGCGTTGCGAGGAGAGGCGGATGCAGCGGGTGGTGGTGCTGGGTTGCGGCGGGGCCGGCAAGACCCGCTTCGCCCGCGCGCTCGCGCAGCGGATCGAGCGCTTGCGCCGCGAGCACGGGCCGGGGGCGCCGGTCGTCACCTTGCGCACCGACCGCGAGGTCGCCGCGTTCCTTGCCCAGGCGCAGCGGGGACCCTAGGCGGCGGAGGGGCCAGTCGTCCTTGGGTGCGCGTGCGGCCGCCTCGGACAGGCGGGTTAGCCAGGGGGCAGCTTGGGTGTCCAGCCGGTGCGGAAGCGACCGGTGTTGTCGGTGGCCCAGCCTTCGCTCGACGCGCTGGGCGGGCGGGTGTCGATGAGAGTCTCCACAAACGTCCCGACCGCGATCCGCTTGTCGGACCAGCCGTTGGCGAATTCCGTGCCCGCCTCCCAGCCGACCGGCAGATAGTCGCCGTGGTCCTGACCCTCTTCGGGACGGATCGCGTACCACTCCGTCTTGCCCGGGAAGGGCGAGCCGGCCTTGAAGGCGGGACCGAAGCGGCCGAGCGCGCGCCCGTTGCCGCCATAGCCCCACCACAGGGCGTTCTCGATGAGGTCGCCGGCGACGAAGACGCCGCTGAGCACGGTGTCCTTGGTCGAGGACAGGACGACGATGCGGCGCAGGGCGGCCACCGCGCCGGCATAGCGCGGATTGTCGAGGGTGTTGTCGGCCACGGCGGCGGCCATGGTCACGGCCGTGTCGAAGGGGAAGTCCGGACGCCTGGCGATCGTCTGGCGGACCGTCTCCAGCATGGCGCGGGCGCCCAGGCTGTGGGTGACGAACGAGACGTCGGCGGCCTGGAAGGCGCTGCTGATCAGGAATTCCGCGAAGCGTCCGCCGGCCGTGGTCACATGGTCGATGGCCTTGAACCAGCTGGTGACGATGAAGCCGTCGCCCGGCCAGAGCACCGGCACGACGAGGTCGGCGGCGGTGATCCGCATGGCCAGGTAGCCGAGGGCCTCGAACTCCTGGGCGGCCGGGCCGCCGCCCTTCACGCCGTGGTCCACATTGACGTTGAACCCGTGGATCACGAAGCAGACGCGCTTGCCGCGGAACACCTCGCCCACCTGGTCCCAGGGCACCCAGTCGGCGCCGGTCAGCCGCGCCTGGAGCCAGGGCGTGTTCCGGTCGACCTCGGCGAGGCGATAGACGTGGGCGGCCGTGACGCCCGTGCTGCTCGAGGCGATGTCGCGCAGGGACAGGTAGTAGAGCTCGCTCATCCGGTTAGGCCTTGGCGCCGCCGCGCAGCTTGCCCAGGGCGTTCAGGGCGTCGGACAGCGAGCTCGACAGGTCCTTGGCGACCGGCGCCAGCGGCACGGCCGCGAGGCCGACGACCAGGGCCAGCAGCCAGCCATCCGCCTTGCCGTCTCCGCCCGCGGTCGCGGCGTGATAGCCGAGCGACAGGCCGATCGCGACCACGGCGGCCCAGAGACGGGCGCGGGCCTGATAGATCTCCTCGGCGAGCTCGAACGCCGCGTCGACCCGGGTGTCGAGGGCGGTGGCGAAACGGGCGGCGAGGGCCTGGGCCGCGGCGACCGCCTCCGGCATCGGGGCCGTTTCCTCGGCGCCGCCGCGCTTCTCGGCGGTCAACGCCTCGGCGAGGGCCGCCGTCTGGTCCTTGGGCAGGCCCCAGACCGCGGCGATGACGTCCTGGGCCGCCTGTGGGGCCAGGAACGGCAGGCCGAGGCGCACGCCCTGGCGGATGGTCTCGGGCGCCTCGCCCTGGCTGCGTCCGGCGCGGTACTGCTGGCGCAGGATCCGGTCGTACTCGTCGCCGTAGGAGACGATGAGGGCGGGGGCCAACTGGCGGGCGAGCCGGCGGACCTTGCCGAAGCCCACATAGGGCAGGCCGATCGCGGCCCGGCGCGGCGGCTCTTCCGGCTCGGAACCGGGGGGCGCCCCATCGTCGGTGCGCGGCGCCTTCGCCCGTTGAGGGCCGAAGCGGGGCAGGGGGATGTCGAACACGAACAGGGCCTTGCCCACCGCATCGACGATCCCGAATGACGCGATGCCCAGAGCGCCGATCGCGGCGATGAGGACCGGGATGTCCTCAAGCTTGACTGGACCCAGCATCGGCCGCCCCTCCAGATGCAGTTCGCGCGGCGCGCCGGACGTCTCGCCGCCGAGCGCCACTATGAGATTGTTTCAGCAACATGCAACTCTGGCGAGCTTGACCATGGCGGCGGCGACCGAGGTCAATCCAAGCCCGCGAACAGGTCGCCCTGGTCGCCGGCGCGGGTGGGCGGGCGAAACCGGGAGAGGTCGAGTTCGGGCATGGCCTTGTCGAGCCCGAGCCGCCTGCGCGCGGCGTTGAAGCGCTGGGCCATCAGGTCGGCGATCGGGCCTTCGCCCCGCATGCGGGTCCGCCACTCGGCGTCGTAGTCCTTGCCGCCGCGCATCTGGCGCACCAGGGACATGACCCGGCCGGCGCGATCGGGATGGTCGGTGGCCAGCCACTCGCGGAACAGGTCCTTGATCTCCAGCGGCAGGCGCAGCGCCACATAGCCCGCGCCGCCGGCGCCCGCCTCGGCGGCGCGCTCGAGCACCGCCTCCATCTCGTGGTCGTTGAGGCCGGGGATCGAGGGGGCGAACATCACGAAGGTCGGCACGCCGGCCGCCGACAGGGCCTTGATCGCGCCGATGCGCCGCTCGGGCGTAGCCGCGCGCGGCTCCATGCTGCGGGCGAGCCTGCGGTCGAGCGTGGTGACCGAGACGGCGACGCGGACGAGGTTGCGCTCGGCCATGGGGCGCAGGACGTCGAGGTCGCGCAGGATCAGGGCCGACTTGGTGATCACCGAGCACGGGTGATTGAAGCGCGACAGCACCTCCAGCACCTGGCGGGTCACGCGCAGGACCCGCTCCTGCGGCTGATAGGGATCCGTGTTGCCGCCGATGTGGATGACCAGCGGCTGGTAGGTCTTGCGGCGCAGCTCGGCGTCGAGGAGCTGGGCGGCGTGCGGCTTGAAGAACAGCTTGGATTCGAAGTCGAGGCCCGGCGAAAGGCCCATATAGGCGTGGGCGATGATCACCCGCGCGGTCTCGGCGGTCAGGGTGGTCTTGAGCTGCCGAGGCTCGGCGTCCTCGGCGGTCCAGCCGTCGTCGAAGGCCTCGCGGGCCTGGCTCTCATAGCGCCCCGAACCGTTGGAGCGCGCGCCGCGGCCGCGCATGGGCGGTGGAGGCGGGAGTTGCTGGGAGAAGCTGGCCATGCCTCATCCAAGCGCGAAGACGAGAACAAAACAAGAACTAACTTGACCCTTCGGCCGCGGCCGAGGCTTCTGCGGTCATGTTGTCGGTCCTGATCCCCACCCATGATTCCGCGGTCGAGCTGCCGGTTCTGCTCGCGGCCCTGGTGCCGGCGGCGGTGGACGGCCTGGTGCGCGAGGTGATCTGCGCCGACGGCGGTTCCGGCGATGCGACGGCGGCGATCTGCGAGGACGCCGGCGCGCGCATGGTGGCGGGGGGGCTTGCGGCGGCGGCGGCGGCGGCCAGGTCCGACTGGGTGCTGGTGCTGCCGGTCGAGCTGCACCTGGCGCCGGACTGGGCCGAGACCGTGGCCGCGCACCTGGCGCGGGGGCGACGGCCCGCGGTGTTGCGGGCGCGGAGCCTCCTGGCGCGGCTGGGGGCCGGCCCGCAGGGGCTGCTGGCGGTGCGGGAGCAGGTCGCCGCGCGGCCCGAAACCCGGGAGGTCGCCGCGCTGGTGCGGGCGCTGGGACGCGGCGCCGTCAAGCTCTAGCGGGGCGACACCGGTTGCAGGCCTTGCCATGGCGTGGTCGCGGGCGGACCTTCGGCTCAGTGATTCCGTCTGGAGGGCGGGCGCAGATGCAGTCTCCGATGGTCAATTCGCCGGATCGGCGGCGCCAGGTGTGTCGCTTCGGCGTGGAGTTCCAGCTGGCCGTCGCGCGCCTGATCACCGAGGCCATCGACCGCGATCTGCTCAGTTCGATGATCCTGCTCGCCATCGCGCGCGCCAACCTGCTGGAGGTGGCGCGCGATCCCGCGGCGATCGTGGACTACCAGGGCATGCAGGGCGTCGTGCCGGACGAGATGCGCCGGCCGGTCAGCGTCTACGCCATCGCCCGCGAGCTCAACACACCCTACGAGACCGTGCGCAGGCACGTGGTCCAGCTCAAGGAGGCGGGACTCTGCGAGAGCGTCGGGCGCGGGGTGGTGGCGCCGGGCCGGGTGTTCTTCACGCCGCGCTGGATGACCGCAGCCGACCAGGCCTGGAAGCTGGCGGTGAAGCTGGTCGAGGACGCGGCGAGCTGCGGCATCGGCGGGGACGCCTTCGATTGGCCCGCCACGCCCGACGTGCGCCGGCAGGTCGCCCGGTCCAGCGTCGACTTCTTCCTGTCGGGTCTCAGCCTGGAGCGCCAGCCCAAGGACCTGGACGTGACCAGCGTGCTGGTCGCCCGCGCGATCTCAGCCGCCAATATCCGCCACCTGACGGAGGATCCCGTGCGGGGGGCGATGTTCGCCGCGCTGAGCGAGATCCCGGAGGACGCCCAGCGCCGGCCGATCCGCGTCTATCCGATCTCCAAGTCGCTGGCCGTGCCCTACGACACCACGCGGCGGATCGCCAACAAGCTCGTGGCCAAGGGCATGGTCGAGCGGCATGAGGACGGACTGATCGTGCCGACACGGGTGCTGAGCCTGCCGGTGGCGATGGACGGCTTCATCGAGTTCGCCGCCCTGACCGAGACGTTCCTGGCGCGGCTGGCCTCGCTGGGCGTGAAGCCGGGCGTGCCCGCCTAGGTGCGGCGCCGGTGGCCGCCCTTGTGGCCGGCCTTGCGAGCCTTCTTTGACGACACCTTCTCGATCACCGGCGCGGGCTCTTCGTCCCAGCGGGCGTCGACATACTTCTGGCCGGTGGCCAGCGCGTCGAGGGTCTTCACGTCCTGGCCGAACTTCTTGCGATAGGTCCAGTAGGCGGCCATCACCTTCTCGACATAGTCGCGGGTCTCGGGCGCGGGCATGCACTCGATGACCATCAGGCTTTCGTCGTCCTCGCCGAGCATCTGGGCAGTCTTCTGCAGGGTGCCGGGGCCGCCGTTGTAGGCCGCGACGGTGCGCAGGATGTCGTAGCCGACGCCCTGGTTCATCAGCCAGGCCACATAGTCCTGGCCGACGGTGAGGTTGGTCGAAGGATCGAACAGCGGGCTCGCATCGGCGCGGAAGCGGGCGTTGCCGGTGGCGTGGGCGGCGGTGTCGGGCATGAGCTGCATCAGGCCGACCGCGCCGGCCGGGGAGACCACGCCCGGATTGAACCGGCTCTCCTGGCGCACGATGGCGTAGACCAGGGCCTTGTGGATGGTGAAGCCCTTGCGCGGGCGCAGGTTCGGGACCGGATAGTCCGGCTCGCCATATCGGCGCTTGGGGCCAGCGGTCTGCTGCGGCGCGTCGGCGAGCTCGGCGTTGAGCAGGGCGGCCAGGGCCGCCCAGCGGCCGTGCTCCTCGGGGCTCTTGGCCAGGGCCAGGCCGGCGCGAAGCTCCTGGCCGGCCTCGGCGATCCGGCCGATCTGGGCGAGCGCGGCGGCGCGGTGGGCGCGGGCGTCGTCGCGCATCAGGCCGGGCAGGTCGACATCGGCGCGCGGCGCATAGGAGGCCTTGATCAGGGCCGGGGTATGGGGCTCGGCCTCCGGCTGGACGAAGGGCAGGGGTTCGCCGAGTTCGCGAAGCGCGACCTGGCGCTCGGCGATCATGCCGTAGAAGGTCTTGGGCGCGCCCGCGGCCTGGCGCAGATAGATCGCGGCGCGGCCGGCGGCGGCCTTTTCCTTGTCCGAGCTCTGGTCGCCGGCCTGGGCCTCGGCGGCGCGGGCGGCCCAGTAGGCGGCCCCGGCGCGCACCCAGATGTCCTCGGCGGGGTCGGCGGCCAGCCTGGTCAGCCAGCCCTCGGCGTCGGCGTATTTCTTGAGGCGATAGGCGGCCATGCCGGCGATCCAGCGGTCGCCGGTGTCCTTGGCGAGCTGGAAGGCGCGGCGCGCGTCGCCGCCATAGAAGGCCAGGCGGGCGATGCGGGCGTTGTCGAGGTCGAACGGGCCCCCGGTCCCAGGCGGCACCAGCTCGGTCTTGGTCCAGTCGATCCCGGCCAGGGTCGGGGTCTGGACCGGCAGATCCTCCGGCGCCTTGCGCTTGCCGGCCAGGGAATAGATCTGCTCGGCCATGGGCAGGTCGCCATAGCGCGCGAGCCAGCCCGACAGCTCGTCATAGTTCGACTTGTGCGCCGTCGGGTGCATCAGCTGGCGGTAGGTGACGTAGCCGCTGAGGGTCGGATCGGCGATTTCGACCGACTGCAGGGCCGCGTCGACATAGTCGCCGCGGTCCACCGACTCGAAGGCGGCGGCGTAGTGCTGGGCGTCTTCCGGGGAAAGCACCTGGGGGCCGGCGGCGAGCGCAGGGCCCGCGAGGGCCGCGCAAATCAGAGCCAAACAGGCCGTATGCAGGCGCTTTCTGTGCTGCATGCCCCACTCCAGACCGCACGCCTCTCCCGCGCCGCAAGCCTGGCCCTAAGCCAAAGAGGTGGCAGGTCTAGAAGGGGAGTCTCAACGAGGGAAGACCGTTTGTCGCCGCACCCGGTCAAAGAGATTTGATTCGCCTTGAAATCAGGCGGCGCGAGCGGGCGTCGGCGCGGTCGCGCTGCGGCGCGCCGGAACGCGCGCGACAAGGCCGATTTGCCGTCTCATTGGGAAGGTGAGGGCGCCGCCCGAGGGCGTCCTGTCCTGTGATGGCTCTTCGACCAGATCGAGGAGTCCCGATGGTCACCTGCGTCGTCCACTACCGAATCGACCCCGGCAAGATCGCCGACTTCGAGGCCTTCGCCCGCGCCTGGATCTATCTGGTGCAGAAGCACGGCGGGCGGCATCATGGCTATTTCCCGCCGCCGGAGGGGGCGAGCGATGTCGCGCTCACCCTGTTCAGCTTCCCGAGCCTCGCCGCCTACGAGCAGCACCGGACCCTGTTCGGCCGAGACCCGGAGTTCATCAAGGCCGACCAGATCCGCGACGCCAGCGGCTGCGTGATCCGTTACGAACGTACGTTCATGCGTCCGTCGCCGCCCAGCGAGGCGCCAGGGCCGCCGCCGGGGTTCTGACGACCCCGGCACGGCGATCAGCCCGCCGCCCCAGCGGCCTGGCGCAGCGGGCTGATGCGGCGGCGCGCGTACCAGAAGGTCCAGGCGGTCATGGCGGCCAGGGACGAATAGCCGACGACCGGCGCGACGATCAGGTAGGACTTGATCGACAGGCTGAAGGCCAGGGCGCCGCAGGCGGTGGACTCGACGACCAGGGCGACGCCCCAGGCCAGGGTCATCACCATCATGGCCCGGCGGAAGGGGGGCTGGTCGCTGAGCCCTTCGAACGCGCCGGCCTCGCTGGCCGACTTTCGCCGCATGCGCGCCTTCGCCAGCTGGTAGATGAGCGGCTTGCCGATCGCCGCCGAGGTCAGGAAGGCGAGGCCGATCACCGCGGTGACCAGCTGCTCGCGCAGTTGCAGGAAGCGGACGCCGCCGCCGCCCAGGAAGGCGAGGCCGGACAGCGCGATGCCGGCGAGGACGAGGACGGAGAGGGCGTCGATCCGCCGCCGGCGGACGAATTCGACGATGCTCCAGATCAGCGGCGGCGCCGAGGCGGCCATCAGGGCGCGGACGTCGCCGAGGGGCTCGCGGGCGAGGCTGTAGACGAGGAGCGGCAGGACGAAGTTCACGCCCGCCTCGACCAGGGCCTTGGGGCCGCTGGTCCGCAGCCAGGCGCCGATTTCGGCGAAGCGATTGGGGGTTTCGGTCATCGTCAAACCTCCGCGTTCCGAAGCGCGCATTCGAAACCGCCGTCCGCGTACAGGATCTGGCCGGTCATCTGGGTGTTTTGCGGCCCGGCGAGCCAGGCGATCAGGGCGGCCGCCGCCTCGGGCCGGCCCGGGAAGCTGCCGCGCAGGGGCGAGCGCTCCGCCATCGTGGCGCGGCGCGCGGGATCGCCGAGCACATAGGCCGCGGCGGGGGTGTCGTAGAAGCCGAGGGCGACCACGTTGAGGGGAATGCCGGCGCCCGCCCAAGCCGGCGTCGGCGCCCGCGTGCGACACCACCGATGCAGGGCCGCCTTGGCCGCGCCGTAGAGGGCGAGGGGGGCCTGGGCGGCGTCCGGCAGGCCGTCGTCGGCGCCGTGGCCGAGCTCGCCGGCCTCATAGGCTCGCCAGGCGGCGGCGATGGCGGCCTGTTCGTCCAGGGCCAGGCACGCTTCGGTGAGGCCCGGGGGATGGTCGCGCAGGGAGC
>CAMFHW010000144.1 GCA_945952175.1 uncultured Phenylobacterium sp.
GGGCCGGGAGGCGGGCCTGTGGCGGGGCGGTGGGGGGGAGCGGCGCGCGGCTGATCGACACCCGCAAGACCACGCCCGGCCTGCGCCACCTGGAGAAGTACGCCGTGCGCTGCGGCGGCGGGGTCAACCACCGCTTCGGCCTGGATGACGCCATCCTGATCAAGGACAACCACGTCGCGGCGTCCGGTGGGGTCGGCCAGGCCCTGACGCGCGCCCGCGCCTTCGCCGGCCACCTGACCAAGATCGAGGTCGAGGTCGACAGCCTGGAGCAGCTGGCCGAGGCCCTGCCCCACAAGCCCGACGTGATCATGCTGGACAATTTCGACCCCGACGCCCTCAGGCGCGCCGTCGAGATGGCCGGCGGCAAGGTCGCCCTGGAGGCCTCGGGCGGGGTCAATCTGCAGACCGTGCGGCCCATCGCCGAGAGCGGCGTGCAGGTGATCAGCGTCGGTGCGCTCACCCACTCGGCCCCCGTGCTCGACATCGGCCTCGACGCGGTCTGACGCCTCGGAACAAGGGCGCGCGCGGCCGGTTTTCCTCCTGAGCATCAGGAGGCTCGACCATGTCCAAGCAACCGCCCATCCCTCCGGAACAACGGGCTTTCCATGGCGCGCGCCGTACGCCCGCCGCCCTGCCCTCCGGCAAGCTGGAGCATCCGACGGAGGGCGACACCAGCCTGCGCGAACCGTCCCGTCGCGACTCCGCCCGCCAGGCCGCCTCGGCCCAGCCCTATCGTCACCAGGGCCGCTGACATGCTGATCCGCGAGATGATCGCCGCGCATCCCCATGTGCGCGGCGAGGTGGACGACGTCCTGGTCGACTGCATCGACGCCTGCTTCGACTGCGCCAAGACCTGCGCGGCCTGCGCCGACGCCTGCCTGGGCGAGGCCATGGTCGCCGACCTGACCCAGTGCATCCGGCTCGACCTCGACTGCGCCGACCTCTGCGTCGCCGCCGGCGCGCTCGCGACCCGGCGCACCGGCCATGACGACGCGGTGCTGAAGGCCGCCCTGGAGGCCTGCGCCCTGGCCTGCGGCGCCTGCGCGGCCGAATGCGAGCGCCATGCCGAGCGGCACGAGCACTGCCGCCTCTGCGCCGAGATGTGCCGGACCTGCGAACGGGCCTGCGAGGCGGTCACCTCGACCATGATCGTGGAGCCGGCCCTGGCGCATTGATCTCAATTCCTCCCCCGTTGGGGGAGGGGGACCGCGAAGCGGTGGAGGGGGCTGAAGCCCGCTGCGTCGGGGACTTCGGCCCCCTCCGTCTCGTGGCGCCGCCACGATCCACCTCCCCCGTTGGGGGAGGACCATGAGCGCTCACCTCAGCCGATACCGCCCGTCGGCCATGACCTCGCGGATGGCGCGCAGGGTGTCGTCGATCGACAGGTGGGTGGTGGTGATGACGTGCCGCTCCAGCTCGCCGACATCCGACATCTGGGCGTAGAGCGGGCTCAGATGCGTGTAGTCGGCCACCGGCCGCTCGTCGCGCTCGCGGGCGCGGCGGCTGGCCAGGTCCTCGCTGGGGCGCAGCAGGACATAGTCGAGCACGACGCCGGTCCGCCGCGCATCCTCGCGATAGGGATCGAGGAACCAGGGCCCGACGATCCAGTCCAGCACCGCCAGATAGCCGCCGGCGGCGAAGGCGAAGCAGGCCGCCGACAGCGACCGGGTGATCGTCAGGTTCTGGCCGTGGGACTCCGGCATCCACGGCTCGATGAAGCCGGAGCGCACATAATCCATGAAGTCATCGCCGTGGACATGCACGCCACCCGCGAACGAGACGAGGTCGGCCTCCTCGGCCAGCCGGCGCGCCGCCGTGCTCTTTCCGGCCCCCGGAGGGCCTGTGAGGATCAGGACGCGTCCCGCCATGCCGCCACCCTAGCGTGCGCGGCCTTGCCGGAAAATGACCTCGTACGGTTACGGATCCGGCAAGGTCCGTCACGGCTCCGCCCGAAATCCGCTCATCCCGGCGAATGCCGGGACCCAGATGGAATGGCTCGGAAGCGGGGTTCTAAAGAGCTCGGCGTTCTTCCGACCAGCCCCACAGCTTGGAGATCTGGATCCCGGCATTCGCCGGGACGAGCGGAGTGGTGGCGCGATGAGCCAGGCCGCTAGGACGCCATGGCCTCCAGCCGGCGCGCGGCCTCCTCGGCGGCGCCGCGGCGGGCCGCCACCACGCCGTCCAGCCGCTTGCGCGCGGCCGCCAGGATCTCCGGCGGGGCGGTCTCGGGACGGCCGGAATTGAACGGCGGCGCGGGTGAATATTCCAGGCCGAGCTGGATCGCCTGGGCCGCCTCGGGGCCCGCCAGTTCCGCGGCCAGGGTGAAGGCGAAGTCCAGGCCCGCGGTCACGCCGCCGCCGGTGATGACGTTGCCGTCGCGCGCCACCCGGCTCTCGTCGACGATCACGCCGAACGGCTCCAGCAGCTCGCGCCATTGCCAGTGGCAGGCCGCCCGCTTGCCGCGGATCAGGCCTGTGGCCGCCAGCACCAGGGAGCCGGTGCAGACGCTGGTCAGGTAGGTCGCCCCCGAGGCCAGGCGGCGCACCTCGGCCATGAAGTCCTCGTCCAGCATGGCGTCGGTGGTGCCGAACCCGCCCGGGACGCAGATCACGTCGCAGCGCTCGACCTTGGCGAGGTCGGCCAGGCCCGAAAACACCAGGCCGTCGGCGGCAATGTTCTGGCCGCCCTTGGAGGCGACGGTCACCTTGGCGCCCGGCACCCGCGACAGCACCTGGTGCGGGCCGGTGAAGTCCAGGTGCGTGACCAGCGGATAGATCGGGATGACGATGTGCAGCTCGGCCATGGTGGGCTCCCCTTCGGTTGACGAGGCATCATCCCAGTTCTAGCGTCCGGCCGAAATGACATAGTTCCCTCGGATTCCGCCATGACCCGCCAGATCGGCGTCTTCATCTTCCCGGACTTCCAGCTGCTCGATGCGGCCGGACCGATCTCGGCCTTCGAGATCGCCGAGCGCTTCGTCCCCGGCGCCTACGCGCTGAAGATCATTGCCGCCGAGCCCGGCCGCGTGGCGAGTTCGTCCGGCGCCGCCATGTTCGCCGAGCCCCTGTCGGACGAGGCCTTCGACACCGTCGTCGTGGCCGGCGGGGCGGGAACGCGGCAGGCGATCCTCGATCCCGCGACCCTCGCCTGGGTGCGCGCCGCCTCGGCCCGGGCGCGGCGCACGGCCAGCGTCTGTTCCGGGGCCTTCATCCTGGCCGAGGCCGGCCTGCTGGACGGCCGCCGCGCCACCACCCACTGGCAGAGATCGGCCGAGTTCGCCCGCCGCTATCCGAAGGTGGCGCTGGATCCCGACCGGATCTATGTGCGCGACGGCCCGGCCTGGACCTCGGCGGGCATCACCGCCGGCATCGACCTCAGCCTGGCCCTGATCGCCGAGGACCTGGGCGAGGAGGTCTCGCGGGCCACCGCCCAGCAGCTCGTGGTCTATCACCGCCGGCCGGGCGGCCAGTCGCAGTTCTCCGCCCTCATCGAGATGGGCGGCCAGGCGGGGCGCTTCGCCGAGCTCCTGGACTGGATGCGCGCGCGCCTCGCCGAGCCGTTGACCGTCGAGCAGCTCGCCGACCGCGCGGCCATGAGCCCGCGCCACTTCGCCCGAGCCTTCGCGGCCGAGACCGGCCTGACCCCGGCCAAGGCGGTGGAGCGCCTGCGCCTGGAGACCGCCCGCGAGCGGGTGGAAAGCTCCAGCGAACCGATCGACCGGGTGGCCCAGGCGGCCGGCTTCGGCGATCCCGAGCGCATGCGCCGCGCCTTCCTGCGCGCGTTCGGCCAGCCGCCCCAGGCGCTGCGCCGCGCCGCGCGGGCTTAGGGACTATCCCCCTTCGCCGGGATGAGCGGTATTGAAGTTGGCTTTTGGGCGCACCGTGGACGAAAAAGTGAGCAACATGACCTTCTGGATCGCGAACCTGATCGGACTGGCGCTCGCCTACCTGCTGGGCGCGACCCCCACCGGCTATCTGGCGGGCAAGCTCCTCAAGGGCATCGACATCCGCGAGCACGGCTCGAAGTCCACCGGGGCGACCAATGTCCTGCGCACCCTGGGGACGGTCCCCGGGATCGCGGTGCTGCTGATCGACCTCCTGAAGGGCGTGGCGGCGATCCTTGTCGTGCGTTGGCTCTGCGCCTGGCTCTACGCCTCGCCCTCCATCGCGCCGCCGGCTGGTCTCGACCAGCTGGCCTGGACGCCCTGGGCCGTCTGCCTCGCGGGCCTGGCCGCGGTGGTCGGGCACAGCCGCTCGGTCTGGCTGGGCTTCACAGGCGGCAAGTCGGCCGCGGCCGGCCTCGGCGTGCTGCTCGCCATGTCCTGGCCCGTCGGCCTTGGAGCGGCGGTCGCCTTCGTCCTCATCGTGGCCGTCTTCCGGCTGGTCTCGCTGGGCTCGATGCTGGCGGCGCTCACCGCGATCGGCCTGGCCTGGGGCCTGCCCCATCCCCTGCCCTACCGGCTGCTGGTGGTCGCCGGCGGGCTCTATGTGATCTGGCTGCATCGCGCCAACGTCCAGCGCCTGCTCGCCGGCACGGAGCCCCGCCTCGGCCAGCGTGCGGCGTCAGGCGTCTAGGCCGCGCCCGGCGGCGTGAGCCGGAACGCGCGGGCCAAGCTCTGCTATGCTGGAGCCGGCGCGGCGGGAGGCGCGAGCGAAATGACCGACCCGGCCGACCCCGCAAGCCCCGCTGACCAGGCGCCGCGTCCCATGCTGCTCAAGGTGCTCGGCCCCGGCCTGATCACCGGCGCGTCTGACGACGATCCCAGCGGCATCGCCACCTATTCGCAGGCCGGCGCCCAGTTCGGATACACGTTGGGCTGGGTGATGCTCTTCAGCTGGCCGCTGATGTGCGCCATCCAGGAGATCAGCGCCCGCATCGGGCGGGTCACCGGCCGCGGCCTGGCCGGCAACCTGAAGCAGCACTATCCGCCGGCGGTCGTGGGCGCCGTGATCAGCCTGCTCGTCGTCGCCAACATCATCAATCTGGGCGCGGACCTCGGCGCCATGGCCGCGGTGCTGAAATTGCTGATCGGCGGGCCCGCCCTGCTCTATGTGGCCGCCTTCGGCGCATTGACGGCGCTGCTGGAGATCTTCTCGCGCTACGCCCGCTACGTCGCGATCCTGAAATGGCTGACCCTGTCCCTGTTCGCCTATGTGGGCGTGGCGTTCGTCGTCCACATCCCCTGGCGCACGGTCGGATGGGACCTGATCGCGCCGCACCTCGCCATCACCGCACCCTATCTGACCGTCGTCGTCGCCTTGCTGGGGACGACGATCAGCCCCTACCTGTTCTTCTGGCAGGCCGAGGAAGAGGTCGAGGACGCGAGGGAGCGCCCGGGCGACGCCCCGCTGCTCAAGGCGCCCGAACGGGCCTTTGGCGAACTGCGCCGCATCCGCATCGACACCTATGTCGGCATGGCGTTCTCGAACATCGTCGCCCTGTTCATCATCATCACGACGGCCGCCACCCTGAACGCCCACGGGGTCACGGACATCCAGACCTCGGCCCAGGCCGCCGAGGCCTTGCGTCCCATCGCCGGCCCTTTCGCGTTCGCCGTGTTCGCCCTGGGGGTCATCGGGACGGGCCTCCTGGCCGTGCCGGTCCTCGCCGGCTCGTCGGCCTTCGCCGTCGGCGAGGTGTTCGGCTGGGAGGTCGGCCTGGCGCGCAGGCCCAGCGAGGCCAAGGCGTTCTACGCGGCCATCGCGGTCGCGACCCTGGTCGGGGTGGCCCTGAACTTCAGCCCGATGGACCCGATACGGGCCCTGTTCTGGAGCGCGGTGATCAATGGGGTGGTCGCGGCGCCGGTCATGGCCCTGATGATGCGCCTCGCGAGCCGGGGCGACATCATGGGACCGTTTCGCCTGCATCCCGGGCTGAAAGTCGTGGGATGGGCGGCGACGGCTGTGATGGCGGCCGCCACCGTCCGCCTGTTCGCGACCAGGGGCGCCGGCTAAGCCCCGCGGGCCGCCAGTTCGGCGACCTGGCTGCGCAACAGTTCGAGCGTCTCCTGCTGGCGGGCGAGGAGCTCCATGATCTGCTGCTCCCGAAGAGAATCGAGCTTGTCGTGCAGGTGCATGATCTCCAGCTCGGCGCGCAGGTTGACCACATAGTCGTGCTCGGCGGCCTCGCGGTCGCGGGTGGCGGCGCGGTTCTGGCTCATCATGATCACCGGCGCCTGGATGGCGGCCAGCATCGAAAGCATCAGGTTCAGGAAGATGAAGGGATAGGGATCGAAGGCCAGCGCCTTGCCGCCCAGCTCGTTCCAGGCGATCCACAGGGCGAGCGCCACACCGAAGCCGAAGATGAAGCTCCAGGACCCGCCGACCTTGGCGACATTGTCCGCCAGCCGCTCCCAGAAGGAACGATCGTCGCCCTGCAGCTCGGGCCTCAGAGCGCTCGGCGCCTCGTTGGCGATCAGATCGATGACGCTCTTCTGGACCGGCGTCAGATCCTCATAGGCGCAGCTCAGCAACCCATTGGCCAGCTCCGTCCGGCGTGCCTGTTCGTTCACCCGCGACTCTCCTCGACGTCAGACGCGGCGCAATTCCGCGCCGGTCCGGGCCGTGGAGCAAGAGGCTTGTGAGCTCGAGCCGAAGCTAACGGCGACCGCGAACGCCTTCTCTCCTTGCGGGAGAAGGTGGCCTTGCGGAGCAAGGTCGGATGAGGGGTCTCTCAGGCCTTTCCGGATAGGGCGTGCCCCCCTCATCCGTCGGGCCTTCGCCCGACACCTTCTCCCGCAAGGGGAGAAGGGGGCGCCTCAGGATTCGGAAGCCTACGACGCCGTGGTCGCGGCGGACTTGGGGGCGTCGGTCCCCGGCTGGCTGGCCGGGGTCAGCTTGGCGGTAGCCGGCTTGGCCGCATCGGCGGCCTTGGCGGCGGGCTTGGCTTCGGTCGCCGGATCGGCGGGCTCGACGCTGCCGCGCAGGCCGGCGGGAGCGTCGGCGGGCGCGGCGGTCACCAGGGCGGTGGCCAGGCGCAGCTCCGAAGGGCCAGCCGGCGAGGTCAGGGCCGGCGCCGCCAGCGAAGCCAGGATCGGGCCGGCGTTCAGCTCCGAGCCGCCGTCGGCCGGATAGGCGACCGGGGCGCCGCCGCGTCCGAAGCGGTAGAAGACGTGCAGCCCCACCTGGGCGACGCGCAGCAGGTTCGGCCCCCAGACCGGCTGGACATTGATGGTGTGGAAGTGGGTCGCATTGCCCACCGCCGCCATCACCGAGCCCGACAGGGCGCGGGCCGCGATATGCTGGGCGCGGTCCCAGGCGATCAGTTCGCGGCCGCGGCGCATCGAGCCGTCGCAGGCGAAGCTGAACTGGCAGCCGCTGCGGTGCGCGGCGCCCTGGAACACCACCCCACAGATGGTCTTGGGGAAGGCCGGGTTGCGGACGCGGTTCAGCACCACCTGGGCCACCGCGGCCTGGCCGGCGGAACCCTCGCCGCGGGCCTCGAAATAGACGGCCTGGGTCAGGCAATCGAGTTCGCGCGAGCTTTCCAGCGCGCCCGCCATCTGGAACGGCGCGGCGGCGGGGCCGACGCTGAAGGCGGCGCGCATCACGCGCGGGTCCATGCGGCGGTCGTCGGGGGCCTGGCGATCGAGGCGGGCGGCCAGAACGGTGGCCTGGCGTTCGCGCTGGGCCGAAGCGCCGGGCGCGATGGGGTCGTGAGCGCGGAGCACGCGCAGCACGCCGGGATCCATGGCGGCGGCTTCGCGTTGAAGAACGGACTCGGAATAGCCGCCGGCGGCGGCTTCGGCCAGGCGCGAGGCCCGGGCGTGGTCGGTCGCGGTGCGGGCCATGCCGCCCGCGAGATAGGCGGCGCCCAGGCCCAGGCCGATGCCGGAACCAATCAATATGGCGCTGCTCAGCGCTCGCCAATCGGCGCGCACCGGGGTGAAAACTGACAAGGAAAGCGTCCCGTGTGGCGAGGGCGATCCGCCCCCTGACTCGTTGCCGTCGGGCGCCCCTGCTCTTGCTGGCGGCGTCGTTCGGCGGGCCTGTCCAGGTAACGCTAAGGAGGACAGGCTTCGGCGATTGTGGGCTGCTTATGGCCGGGGATTAAGAGATTCGCAACCCCATACCGCACTGCAACATAAACTTTCATGTGGATCATGGTGAACCGCCCGAGGCGGAACCGGAGCCGTCGGCGCCCGTTTGCAGGGGCAAATTCAACGACTCTTCGGAGGCTCTCCCATGCGTAAGACCCTTGGATTCCTGGCCGTCGGCGCGTTCGCCATGACCCTCGCCGCCTGCGGCCACACGACGGAACAACGGGCCGCCTCGGGCGGCGTGGCGGGCGCCGTGGTCGGCGGCCCGGTCGGCGCGGCGGCCGGCGCGGCCGTCGGCACGGCGGTCTCCAAGACCGTGGACAACCCGAAGCGCTGAGGCTTCGCACAGGGGACTGGATCGCCGGAATGGCGTTCCCGTCCCCGACTGCCTCACGCCGTCAGTCGGCGACCGGCCCGGCGAGACCGGCCTGAAGCTCCCGAATGATCTCGCCGAGCTGACCCGATGCGAGAAGTCCTGGCCCGAGCGGCCCCGAGCTGTTCGCGCCAACC
The DNA here is from genome assembly GCA_945952175.1 of uncultured Phenylobacterium sp. Lineage (GTDB taxonomy): Bacteria > Pseudomonadota > Alphaproteobacteria > Caulobacterales > Caulobacteraceae > Phenylobacterium. The sequence continues at coordinate 8,549 of CAMFHW010000144.1, forward strand.
GCTGGAAGCGTCCGCAAGGCGGCCCGGACGGCGTCGGTCATCTGGGCGAGTTGCCAGCGGATCTCATCCCTGGCGACGTCCGGCCGGTCGGGCGCGGTCAGGCTCGCGGCCTTGACGGCATAGGCGGCGGCGCCCAGGGCGTGCGCCCCCATGTGGCAGACGGCTGCGGCCTGGCCGGCCGCCCTCGCCGCGGCCGCGGCGGCCGGCGACCTGGCCTCGCGCGCCGCGCCGCCATCGGCGAAACGCCGGCGG
>CAMFHW010000145.1 GCA_945952175.1 uncultured Phenylobacterium sp.
GCAATCTGCATCGCAGCCATCGTCAGCTGGTGGTTATGAGTCCTGACCCTAGGCGTCGAGGCCTGCGATCCGCTTGGCGGCGGTGAGCGTATTGTGCAGCAGGCAGGCGACGGTCAGCAGGCCCACGCCGCCGGGCACCGGCGTGATCGCGCCGGCGACTTCGAGCGCGCCCTTGTAGGCGACGTCGCCCACGACCTTGGTCTTGCCCTCGGCGGCCTTCTGCGGATTGTCGAACGGCACGCGATTGATGCCCACGTCGATCACCGTGGCGCCGGGCTTGATCCAGTCCGGCTGGATCATCCGCGGACGGCCGACGGCGGCCACCAGGATGTCGGCCTCGCGACAGACCGCTGGCAGGTCGACCGTGCGCGAATGAGCGATGGTGACGGTGCAGTCGGCCTGCAGCAGGAGCTGGGCGATCGGCCGGCCGACCAGGACCGAGCGGCCCACCACCACGGCGCGCTTGCCCGCCAGGCTTCCGCCCAGGGTCTCGCGCAGCAGCTTCATGCAGCCCAGCGGCGTGCAGGGCACCAGCGCCTTCAGGCCCTGCGACAGCCGCCCGGCGCTCAGCACGGTCAGGCCGTCGACGTCCTTGTCGGGATCGATCGTCTCGATCACCGCCTTCTCGTCCAGGCCCTTGGGCAGTGGCAGCTGGCACAGGATGCCGTGGATGGCCGGGTCGGCGTTGAGCTGCTGGACCAAGGCGATCAGCTCGGCCTGGGTTGTCTCGGCGGGCAGCCGATGGGTCACGGAATGCATGCCGGCAGCCTTGGACCGCTCGCCCTTGGAGCGGACATAGATCTGGCTGGCGGGATCCTCGCCCACGAGCACCACGGCGAGGCCGGGCGTCACACCATGCTCGGCCTTCAGCCGGGCGACTTCGGCGGTGACCTCGTCCTGGATGCGGTCGGATAGGGTCTTGCCGTCGATGATCTGGGCCTGGGCCATGGGCGCTCCGGGGCGGCGGGCTGGAATGGCGCCTCGACTATAGATTCGGCGTCAGTCGCGCAATGTTCGCAGCCAGGCCGCGACCGCCCAGGCGTGCGCCTCGCGGCGAACGCGCTGGATCGCCTCCAAGGGCGTGCGCCAGACCAGCTGGTGGTCGGCCTCGATCTTCAGCTCCGGGCGCAGCTTATCGATGGTGACTATCAGGAAGGCGCCGCGGACATTGAAAGTCTTGCCGTCATCGTTGACGAAATACTGGTCGGCGCGAACGAGGATGTCGCCGGCGGTCACCACCAGCCCGGTCTCTTCCGCGAATTCACGGACCACCGCCTGCTCCGTCGTCTCGCCCGGATCGATGCCGCCGCCGGGCAGGTCGTACTGCAGGGGCCGCCCCGGGATCGCGATCTCCGCGAGCGCGATCTGGTCGCCGCGCACCGCGATGCCGAAGGCGGTCGGCCGGTCGGGATAGGCGCGCCCCGGCTGCGGCGCGCCGAACTGGGGGATCGCCACGGTCAGTCCTTGTTGTAGAGGGCCTTATAGCCGTCGGCCTTGCCGGACTCGACGTCGGCGAGGCTGACCGGGCTCCAGCCCACCGTGACCTTGGGCGAGACGTTCCAGGCCTCGACGATCAGGTCGCGGAGCTCGCTGGCGCCGGCCGCGAGCCGGGTCGTCGCGAAGGCCGCGCCGCGGGGATCGCCGTCCTTCAGGCCGCCGGCCTTTTCCAGTTCGTAGAGCGGCTCGACCTGAGCGCCGGTCGTGGCCAGATAGGCCGCCACCCGCGCCTCCAGCGGGCCCTCCTGGGCCCTCGGCGGGCTCATCGCCGCGCGGACCGCCGGCTCGCGGACATAGGCCTTCACCAGTTCGCCCTCGAACGGGCTGTGGATGCGGGCGGTGGTGAACCCCTTCGGGTTCGGGCCGTCGCCCCAGCCGTTGAAGTGGATGCTGACGTGCAGGGGCTGGGAGCCATCGCCGACATAGTGCGAGAGCTGGCCGATGGTCACCAGGATCAAATATTCACGCCGCGCCCGGTCGGCGATCATCCAGGCGCGATGATCCTTGTTCCTATCGACCTTGAGGGCGGCGTTCAGCACCCGCCAGGTCGCGAAGTCCTTGGCCAGGTTCTGGGCCTGGTCAACGATCGAGTAGGGCAGCCAGCCGGCCTTCCAGGCGTCCGAGCCCGCAGCCCGCAGCGCACCGTCATAGTCGGCGAGGCTCGGCGGCAGGGCCGAGAGCCTCGGGCCCCCCAGGATGGTCCCGTCGTCGGACAAATCGACGAAGTGAGCCGGCTCGCGCATCGTGTCATGCAGCCTGCCATAGCCCTTCCAGCGGTCAGGCTCCCGCGACAGCTCGCCGACGTCGGCCACCGCCTTGGATGTGCGCAGGAAGGCCGGCAGGTCGGACGGCAGGCCCTGCATCGCCGCCTGCCCCACCATCCTGTGGCCGGACCCGCCCCAGGCGAGGGCGGTGGCGGGGATCGAGACGGCGGCGGCAAGGACCAGGGCGGCGAGACGCGACATGGGCCCGGTGTGGGCCTTCCGTGTGTCGCTGGCAAGACAGCCTGTCGGTCAGATCCCGAGCGCGCGGTCGACCCGCTCGATCCAGGCCCGCACCTTCGGATAGGCGGCGAGATCGAAGCCGCCCTCGTGAGCCATTCGCGTATAGGCCACCAGGCTGACATCGGCGAGGGTCAGGGCCTCGCCCACCAGGAAGGACGAGCCCGCCAGGCCGTCCTCGAGCCGCTGGATCGCGCCGTAGCCGCGCTCGACCAGCCGTGGCTCGACCTCGGAGGGCGCCTTGCCGAGATAGCGCACCTGGAAGCGCACCACCGCCACATAGGGCTCGTGGCTGTACTGCTCCCAGAACAGCCATTCCAGCATGCGGGCGCGGTCATAGGCGTCGGCCGGGATCAGGTTGGAGCCCTCGGCCAGGTGCAGCAGGATGGCGTTGGACTGGGCGAGCGGGCGGCCGTCGTCGAGGATCACCGCGGGCACCTGGCCGGCAGGGTTCATGGCCAGGAACTCGGGCGTGCGGGTCTCGGCCTTCAGGACGTCGGTCTCGACCCATTCGTAGGGGATGCCGAGCTTGTCGGCGGTCCACTTCACCTTCAGGCAGTTGCCCGAGATCGAGTCCCCGTAGATGCGCATTTTCCGCTCCCCTGCCGCTGGCGCGCTCATACCGGCTGACCGGCTGCGCGCAAGCTAGGCGTGCTCATGAACCTGTTAGTGAAGCTTATGGCGGGTTTGACTCTTGGTTCTGAGTCCCGATAGACAGGCCCACCGACAGATCAACGACGAAGGAGGACGCCGTCATGGGACGCCGCCTCGCCGCCCTGCTCGCCCTTCCCCTCATCGCTATCGCGGGTGGAGCGCAAGCCGCCCCCGCCAAGGGTTCCGACCCGATCGGTGACCTGCTGATGAGCGCCATCACCGGCTCCCTGCCCGGTTCCGCCGACTTCAAGCTGAAGGCCAGCCTCTATCACGCGGGCGCCCGCGGCGTCGGCGTGCTCGACAGCCTCGGCTGCAAGGTGATCGCCATGCGCACCGCCGCCATCGACGCGCGCCTGATCCCGAAGCACACGATCCTGTTCATCAAGGAGACGGTCGGCTTGCCGATGCCCGACGGCTCCACCCACGATGGCTACTGGTACGCCTCGGACACCGGCGGCGCGATCAAGGGCGATCGTATCGACCTCTTCACCGGCATGAGCTCCAAGTCGATGGGCAACATGCGCGGCGTGAACCTCGCCCAGCTGTCCGTGAGCAAGGTCGGCGAGTTCAAGGGCTGCCCGCCCGGCTAGGCCGCGGCGCGCCCAGACAAAATCCCCGGAAGACCTGACGACCGCCCGAGCCTCCGTTCGGGCGTGCAACCTTGTGTCTGGGGAAGCCCATGATCATCACCAAATCGAACTTCTTCGTCCTCACCGGTGGGCCCGGCGTGGGTAAGACGACCCTCATCCGCCATCTCCGCGCCGAGGGCCTGCTGTGCGTCGACGAGACGGCCCGCGCCGTCATCCGCGAGCAGGTGGAGAACGGCGGGAACGCCGTGCCCTGGGGCGACACCCAGGCCTATTTCGAGACGGTGGCCCAACGCGACCTGGCGATCTTCGACGCGATGGCCGGCGAGACCCGCACGGTGCTGTTCGACCGCAATGTCGTGGACGCCGCTTGCTGGGCCCTGGCGGAAGGGATCACGACGCCGCCCGCGCTGATGGCGGCCCTGCGCGCGAGGCGATGCAATCCATTGGTGTTCGTGGCTCCGCCCTGGCCCGAAATCTACGAGACCGACGACGAGCGAAGGCAGACCTGGGCCGAAGCCGAGGCGACCTTTCCGCGCGTGATGAACGCACTCGTCGCACTGGACTACGAGCCGGTCGTCCTCCCCCGCGCCAGCGTCGCCGAACGGGCGGCGTTCGTGCGGGAGAGGATGGTGGTCGTCTGACCGGCCTCAGGTCTCGACGAAGGCCCGTTCGAGCACGTAGTCGCCGGGGCTGGAGACGGAGCCTTCCTCGTAGCCGTAGGACTCGAGCTGGGTCTTCAGGTCCTTCAGCACCGAGGGGCCGCCGCAGAGCATCAGGCGATCGACCTTCGGGCCGAGCTTCGGCAGGCCGAGGTCCTCGAAGATCTTGCCGGAATGGATCAGGTCGGTGATCCGGCCCTGGGTCCTGAACGGCTCGCGGGTCACGGTCGGATAGTAGCGCAGCTTGTCGCCGATCAGTTCGCCGAGGATCTCGTCGGCGGCCAGGTCGTGCTCGAAGAGGTCGCGATAGTTCAGGTCGGCGACATTGCGCACCGTGTGGGTGACGATCACCTCGTCGAACCGGTCGTAGACCTCCGGGTCGCGGGCGAGGGAGAGGAAGGGCGCGAGGCCGGTGCCGGTGCCGACCATGTAGAGCCGCTTGCCGGGGCGCAGGCCGTCCAGCACCAGGGTCCCGGTGGGCTTCTTGCCGATCAGCACTTGGTCGCCGACCTGGATCTTCTGCAGCTTCGAGGTCAGCGGGCCGTCGGCCACCTTGATCGAATAGAACTCCAGCTCCTCGTGCCACGAGGGCGAAGCGATGGAATAGGCGCGCAGCAGCGGCTTGCCGTCCGTCTCCAGCCCGACCATGACGAACTGGCCGCTCTGGAAGCGGAAGCTCGGGTCGCGGGTGGTGCGGAACGAGAACAGCTCGTCGGTCCAGTGCTGGACCCAGGTCACGGTCTCGTGGAGGAAGGCTCCGGCCTTTTTGGCCGGGGCGGGCGCGGTGCTCACGTCGTTCATGCTCGGGTCTTTTCGGGTACGCGGCGCTTAGATGTCGCCGCCCACATTGTCGATGGTGTTCGGCGCGCGGGCGACATGTATGCCGCACTCGGTCTTGTCGGAACCCTGCCAGCGGCCGGCGCGGACGTCCTGCCCCTCCTCCACCGGATTGGTGCAGGGCCAGCAGCCGATCGAGGGGAAGCCCTGGGCCACCAGCGGATGGGCCGGCAGGTCGTGTTCGGCCATGTAGGCGTCGAGCTCGGCCTTGCCCCAGTTGGCCAGGGGGTTGAACTTGATCTTGCCGTCGGCGTGCTCGACCACCGGCAGGCTCAGGCGGTCGCCGCCGTGGAAACGCTTGCGCCCGGTGATCCAGCCGTCGAATTCGGTGATCGCCTTGTCGAGCGGCAGCACCTTGCGGATGTGGCAGCAGGCGTCGGTGTCGGTCTGCCAGAGATTGGCCTTGGGGTCGGCCACCGCCAGGTCGTTGAAGGCGGGACGCAGATCACGCACGCCGGTCAGGCCCAGCTTAGCCGCCAGGTTCTTGCGATAGTCGAGGGTCTGGCCGAACAGCATGCCGGTGTCGAGGAACAGCACGGGCATGTCCGGCTTCACCTGGGCGACCAGATGCAGCAGCACGGCCGACTCCGCCCCGAAGGACGAGACCAGGGCGAGCTTGTCGCCCAGCGTCTCCACCGCGCTCTCCAAGATGGTCAGCGGATGGGCGTGGCGCAGCTCCGCGTCCAGGCGCGTGGCGATGGACGGGCGCTCGATCTGGTCGAAAGCCATGGTGGCTACTCCTCGCGCTCGACGAAGGCCGGCGGGCGGGCGTCGACAGCGCGCTGGTACACGTGACGATGACGATGGACGACGTGGGCCCACTGGTCGGGCGTCACGCCGGGGGCGGCCTCGAAGGCGTCGAAGCCGCAGCGGACCATATGGCCCGCCTGCTCGAGGAAGACGTCGCCGACGGCGCGGACCTCGCCGGCGAAGCCCAGCCGCTTGCGCAGCAGGGTCGCCGAGGAGAAGGCGCGGCCATCGCGGTGTTTCGGGAAGGCCAGTGCGACCACAGCCAGGCGCGGCAGGTCGTAGGCGAGCGCCTCGACCTCTTCGGCCGGCTCGATGCGCACGCCGATCTGACGGCCCTCGGACAGCAGGCGGTCGCCGTCGGTCTGGAACCGCGCCAGCGAGATGATCACGTCGCCTTGCGGGATGTCCTGGTCGTCGGCGACGGCGGTGAAGGCGTCGTCGGCGAAGGCGAAGTCGTCGCCCTGCCCCTTCTTAATGAGCGTCGGCATAGACGGCCTCCTTGAACGGCGCGTCGCCGGTGCGGCGGAAGGTGTCGAGGAAGCGTTCGCCGTCATGGCGTTCGCGCAGATAGACCTCGACCAGGGTGTCGATCGCGTCGGTCACCTTGTCGGCCGGCAGGGCCGGACCCAGGATCTTGCCGATCGAAGCGTCCTCGGCGCCGGAGCCGCCCAGGGTGAGCTGGTAGAACTCCTCGCCCTTCTTATCGACGCCCAGGATGCCGACGTGGCCGACATGGTGGTGGCCGCAGGCGTTGATGCAGCCGCTGATCTTGATCTTCAGCTCGCCGATCAGTTCGGCGCGATCCTGGTCGGCGAACCGCTTGGCGATGTCCTGGGCGATCGGGATCGCTCGCGCATTGGCCAGCGCGCAGTAGTCCAGGCCCGGGCAGGCGATGATGTCGGTGATCAGGTTGATGTTCGGCGTGCCTAGCCCGGCCTTGGCCAGCGCCAGATAGACGGTGTGGGCGTCGTCCAGCCTGACGTGCGGCAGGACCAGGTTCTGCTCGTGCGTCACCCGGATGTCGTCCTGGCCATAGCGTTCCGCCAGGTCGGCCACGACCTCCATCTGCTCCGACGTCGCGTCGCCGGGCGTGTCGCCGATCCCCTTCAGGGAGACCTCGACGATGGTGTAGCCGGCCCGTTTGTGGGGCTTCAGGTTGTTGCGGGCGAAGCGGGCGAAGGCCGGATCGGTGGCGAGCGCGGCCTCGTACTTCTCAGAGCGGTTCACCAGCACGTCGAAGGCCTTGGGCGCGAAGGCGCCGCGGATGCGGGCGATCTCGGTGTCCGGCAGGTCGCCGGCCGGGCCGATCTTGGCCCATTCCTCCTCGACCTGGCGGGCGAATTCCTCGCGGCCCAGGGCCGAGACCAGGATCTTGATCCGGGCCTTGTAGATGTTGTCCCGGCGGCCGTGGCGATTGTAGACCCGCAGGATCGCCTCCAGGTACGAGAACAGCCGGTTGGCCGGCAGGAACTCGCGCACCGTCGGGCCGATGAACGGCGTGCGGCCCATGCCGCCGCCGACGATCACCTCGAAACCCAGCTGGCCGTCGCGGGCGCGGCGGATCATCAGGCCGATGTCATGCGCCTTGGCCGCCGTGCGGTCCTTGGCGGAAGCGGTGATGGCGATCTTGAACTTGCGCGGCAGGAACGAGAATTCCGGGTGCAGGCTCGACCACTGGCGGATCGCCTCCGACCACACGCGCGGATCGTCCAGCTCGTCCGCCGTCGCGCCGGCATAGGGGTCGGCGGTGACGTTGCGGATGCAGTTGCCGCTGGTCTGGATGGCGTGCATGTCGACGCTGGCCAGGTGATCGAGGATCTCCGGTGCGTCCTTCAGTTTGATCCAGTGGAACTGCAGGTTGGTGCGCGTCGTGAAGTGGCCGTAGCCCTTGTCGTAGGTGCGGCCGATCTCGGCCAGCTTCCGCATCTGGGTCGAATTCAGCGAGCCGTAGGGGATCGCGATCCGCAGCATGTAGGCGTGCAGCTGCAGATAGAGGCCGTTCATCAAGCGCAGCTGCTTGAACTGGTCCTCGGTGATCTCGCCCTTCAGGCGGCGGTCGACCTGTTCGCGGAATTCCGCGGCGCGGTCGGCCAGGACGTCCTTGTCGATGGCGTCGTACTGGTACATGGCGCTATTTCCGCTTGATCAGGTTGACGCGGCCGGTCGAGCGGGCCGCGCCATGGGCGTGCCGCAGCGCCTCGATGGCGGCGCCGCCCTCGGCCTGCTTGCCGTGCATCGGATGGTTGGTGGGCCCCAGCGCGCGGAGGCGCTCGCGATAGCTCACCGGCGCCCAGAGCCCTTCGCTCTCGACCAGGTCGATCAGATAAGGGTCGACCACGATGGTCTGCTGGGCCTTGGCATGGCCTTCGGCGGTTTCGGCGGCGTCCTCGGCCGCGAACAGCTCGGCGTCGGCGAAACGCTCGACCCAGGCTCCGGCTTTCCAGAAAACGGCTTCCCCGTCGGTCAGACGGTTGCCGGTCAAGGCTCTCATGACATCACTCCCCGCCCACGGCCCTGGGCTTCGAACTCGGAAACGATCTGCCCCACCCCCGCTTGGGCGAGCGCCATGGCTTCGCCGACGATCAGCAGGGCGGGACCCGACACCTGGGCGGCCGCGTCCGCGAGGCCGGCCAGGGTAGTGACGATGCGGCGCTCGTCGGCGCGGCTGGCGTTCTCGACGATCAGGGCGGGGGTCGAACCCTCTCGGCCCGCGCCGATCAGCCGCCCGGCGATCCCGGCGGCGGTCGAGACGCCCATATAGATCACGACGGTGTGGTTCGGCTTG
>CAMFHW010000146.1 GCA_945952175.1 uncultured Phenylobacterium sp.
CCTCCGAGGTCACTTCCTCGGACGGCAGCACCTTGTTCAGCTCGTCCATCGTGACGTAGCCGCGGGCTTTCGCCTGCTTGATGAACTTCTTGACGCCGGCATCGGTCAGGTCGAGCAGGGGGCCATCGCCACCTGTGGTCTCGGGGGTTTCCGCTTCGGCTGTAGTGGTGCTCATCGAAATCTCCGGCATCGACCCAAACCTCCCTGCAAGGCTTGGGCCGAGAATGGTGAACGGCGGTCTAGAAGGGCCGTTTTCGTAAACGACCCGTCACCCGCCCTAATCGTTCCAGTCCCTGATCGCGCGTTTCAGTGCGTCGCGTTCGCCTTTCAGGCGCTCGAGGGCTTCCATAGCCGGTCGACCGCCCAGGTTCCCCTTGGCGGCGGCTATAGCCTCGTCGAGCGCCGCCAACCTGGAAAGGCGGGCGAAAGCCTGCGACCACTGCGATCTAGCGGCTTCGAGGGAGACATCCGATTTCAGGATGGGCGCGCTCGATGTCGCAGCGGCCCGGTCGATGTCTGTCAGAAGGTTGCTAAACCCGCACTGCGCCAGATGGCGGCTGACGGCAGCAGAGTCAAGATGCTCGGCGTCCAAACGCAGGCGGATGATTTCCTTGGTCAAATCTACCAGGGCCTCGTCGCCGAATCCCTGGGCGGTCAGGGCGTCCTCCAGGTGGTCGTCCAGGACGGCCGGATCGTCGATGACATATTTGGCCAGCGCGGCGGGCACGAGGTCCAGGGAACCGGCCAAGCGCTTGGCCGCTGTGCGCCCCAGCGGGGTCGGCGCAGGATCGACCCATTCCCGGCCTCGCCCGCCTCGACCGCCACGCCAGCTTTCGCGACGGCCATAGGCCCCCTGCCCCGCCGCCCGCTCGGCCTGGGCGGGCTTGGGCGACGCCGCGTCGAAGCGTCGCAGCAGGTCCTCGCGATAGGCCTGTTGCAAGTCCTTGTCGGCAATGGCGTTCGCCGCCGCCCGCAGCCGCGACTTGAACGCCGCGCGTCGCTCCGGGGTGTCCAGCGGCTCCAGGTCGTGCTCGCGCTGGAACAGCACCTCGACGAAGGGGGTGGTCTCGGAAAGTTGCGCGCGTAAGGCCGCCGCCCCCTGGTCGCGCAGCACGTCGTCGGGGTCCTTGCCGCCGCTGACCATGGCGAAGCGGAAACTCTTGCCGGGTTTCAGCAGCGGCAGCGCGCGGTCGATGGCGCGGCCGGCGGCCGCCTGGCCGGCGCGGTCGCCGTCGAAGCAGAGGGTCGGCTCGGGATGGTAGCGCCACAGCGCCTCCATCTGCTCCTCGGTCAGGGCCGTGCCCATCGGCGCCACCGCCGCGACGCCGGCACGCTGGCAGGCGATGGCGTCCATATAGCCCTCGACCACCGCCAGAGGCGGGTGCTCGGTGGCCGGCGCGGCGGCCAGGATCTTCCGCGACTCGGCCAGGCCGTAGAGCACGTTCCCCTTGTGGAAGATGCTGGTCTCCGGCCCGTTCAGGTACTTGGCGCGGGCCTTGGGATCCATCGCCCGGCCGCCGAACGAGACCACCCGGCCCCGGGCGTCGGTGATCGGAAAGATGATGCGATCGCGGAACCGGTCATAGGGCGCGCCGCCGTCCTCCGGCGCGATCAGCAGGCCGGTCTCGATCAACTCGCCCGGACGCGCGCCCTTGGTGATCAGATAGTCCTTCAGAGCCGTCCGCCCGCCCGGCGAAAAACCCAGTCGGAACCGCGCCCACTCCGCCTCCGGCAGGCCGCGGCGTTCCAGATAGGCGCGCGCTTCGCGCCCGACAGGACGGCGCAGCTCCGCCTCGAACCACTGGGTGGCGGTCTCCAGCCAGTCCTGCAGGCCCTGGCGCACCTTCTCCTGCTCCGCGGCGCGCGGGTCGACCGCCGGCAGGGCCAGACCCGCCTCCCCCGCCAGCTTCTCCACTGCCTCGGAGAAGCTCAGCCGCTCGGTCTCCTGCAGGAAGGTGATCAGGTCGCCGGTCTTGCCCGACGAGAAGTCGAAGAACTGACCCTTGTCGTCGTTCACATAGAACGAAGGCGTCTTCTCCTTGGTGAAGGGCGACAGGCCGACATATTCGCGCCCACGCTTCTGCAGCTTCACGGTCCGCCCGATCACGTCGGACGGGCGGAGGCGGGACTTGATCTCGTCGATGAAGCGGTCGTCGAAGCGCACCGACCTTACATAGCCGCTCCCGTCCGTCGCTGCGAGACGGCCAGCCGCGCCCCTAGCCAGACGCAGGGGACCGCGGTCAGCGGGATCTGGATCGCGTACCAGGCCGGGCCCATCTCCGGCCCGCCGATCTTGTAATAGGCGACGACGCCCGCGACGCCCGCCAGCAGGCCGATGCCCGCCAGCACCCAGGCGTGGCGCATCGGTCGGTCGGGCGCGAGCCGCGCGGCGACATAGGCGCCGGCCACCGTGAAGACGATCCGGTAGCCGGCCGCCAGCGCGAACAGTCCGTCGGACATCACCTGGCCGAAGGGCGGGAAGACGCCGGCCCCATGCATCACCGCGTCGGCGACGGTCGACAGGACCACCGTCGTGGCGAACCCCGCCAGCACCGCGCCCGTGCTGCGAACCCAGCCCGGGACGCTCACGACCGGCCCCCGCGGCGCGCCGCCAGCAGGGCGTCGAGCTTGCGCAGCTGGCTCTCGTGGCCGGCGCGCGCCTGTTCGGTCCATTGGTCGTCATGCATGGCGTCGAAGGTCAGCCTCATCCGCACCTGGTCGCCCTCGGCCTTCAGCTCGATCAGCGTCGCCACGTCATAGGGCTCCACGCCCGGTACGAAGTCGGTGAGCGTGCTGTAGCCCAGCCGCGCCATCGGCTCGACCTCGGTGAAGGTCACCTTGGCCGGGGTCGCGAGCGGCATGCCCGCCTGCTTCATGAATTCGATCTCGGCCGCGCGGACCGCGGTCATCACATAGTTGAGCTCGCCGCCGGGCCGCAGGTCGATCGAGGTCACGGTCACGTCGAACCCTTCCGGGCCCCACCAGGCCTCGATACCGTCCTTGGTGGTCCACAGCGCCCAGACCTCCTCCAGCGAGGCCTCGTAGGCGCGTTCCAGGGTGAAGCGCCGGGGCGCGGGCTTGGGGCTCATCAAGGGTTCTCCTCGGGGTTGGTCTTGCCGGCCGCGCGCCGCTGTTCGAGCGCCGCGCCGAAGCGGTCGAGGCGGCCCTCCCAGAGCCGGCGATAGCCGGCCACCCAGGCGTCGATCTGGTCGAAGGGTTCGCGCCGCAGCGAATAGAGCCGGCGTTGGCCGTCGGGGCGCATCTGCACGATCCCGGCCTTCTGCAGGATGCCCAGGTGTCGCGACACGCCGGACTGGTGGATGTCCATGCGCTCGACGATGTCGCCCACCGCGCACTCCCCCGCCCGCATCGCCTCGACGATGCGCAGGCGGGCCGGGTCGGCGAGGGCGTGAAGAATCTGCATATCCATACATATACATATTTATGCATATATTGGACAAGCCAAGCGCCCGGGGCCTTCGACGGAGCGAGGCGCTCACACGGGCAGTGCGGCAGGCGGCCCAGCTTCTCCGGACGTCGGACCAGGGAGATGCCGACCAGCCGGCCCTCGCCATCGGACTCGAAGGCGATCGTCATCGGACCGTCCTCGTTTTCCATGATCACGCCGAAATAGCCGTTGATCCGCACGGCCCGGAAGGTCAGCGGCCAGGCCATGCCGCCCTGGCGCCAGGCGATCCCTTCCAAGAGGCGCATGATGTCGGCGGGACCGACATGGGTGCGCAGGGAGGCGGTGCGCTTGCCGCCGCCGTCGCTGACGAAGACCGCATCCTCCGCGAGGACGGCGCTGAGCGCCTTCATGTCGCCGCTCGCCGCCGCCGACATGAAGGCCGAGGCCAGCCTGGCGGCCTCCTCCTGGCTGACGGTGAAGCGCGGGCGGGTGTCCTGAACGTGGGCGCGGGCGCGGCTGGCGAGCTGGCGGACGGTGGCTTCGTTGCGGCCCAGGGTCTCGGCGACCTCGGCATAGTCGGCGTCGAACACGTCGTGCAGCAGGAACACCGCCCGCTCCAACGGCGACAGCCGCTCCAGGGCCAGCAGGAAGGCCACCGAGACATCCTCGGCCCGCTCCAGCGGGTCGTCGGTCAGCTCCTCGACCAGGGGCTCGGGCAGCCAGGGGCCGCGATAGGCCTCGCGCTGGGCCTTGGCCGAGCGCAGCCGGTCGATGCACAGCCGGCTCGTCGCCCGCACCAGCCAGGCGGCCGGATCGGCCACGTCGTCGACCGCAAGGGTCCACCGCAGCCAGGCGTCCTGCACCACGTCCCCGGCCTCGGGCAGCGAGCCCAGCATCCGGTACGCCAGGCGGCGCAGGCGCGGGCGGTTGGCCTCGAAGGCCTCGGTGCGCTCGTCTTCGGTCACGCTCGCCATCCTAGGCCGCCAGCGCCGGGTGGGCCACGGGCGTCGCCACGCCGCCCACCACCACCTTCGAGCAGGCCTTGCCGTAGCCGAGCGCGTATTTCAGCGTCGGGTACATCCGGGCCGTGGTCAGGGCGAGCGCGATGGCGTTCAACCCCTTGTCGCCCCAGCGGCGGACGCTCTCGTCGCGCAGCGGGTCGGCGGCTTCCATGTCGCGGGCGAGGCTCGCCTTGGCGAAGCGGTAGGCCAGGGTCGCGTTCTCGCCCATGCCGGCCTCGTCGCCTTCCAGAATCGCCTTCAGCACGGCGGGCTTGACGCCGTTGGAGGCGGCGATGTCCGCGCCGATCTGGGTGCAGGGCCCGCAATCCTCGGCGATCGTGCCGATCATGCCGGCGGCGGCCAGCGCCTCGGCAGGCGCGGCCTTGCGGTCGACCAGGCCCGGCACGAAGCCGAACCTCAGGAAGCTGCCGACGCTCGCCTCGAGCATGAAGCGCATGTAGCTGGCGTCGTAGTTCCAGGTGCGTTCGAAGCCGTCGATCTGGCGGCTGAGCAGGGCCTTGAGCATGAGGTTCTCCTTCAGGCGGGGCGGCGGGCGAAGGCGATCCACAGGGTCGCCAGGGCGGGGACATAGACGCCGGGGAAGTCGCGAATGGCCGTGGCCACGGCGTCCTTCGAGCAACTCGCGTCGAAGACGTGGATCGCCGCGTGCAGGGTCAGGAAGGCCGCCGAGCCGACCAGGGCCGGCCAGCCCTGGGTCGGGCGCGCCAGGAACCAGCCCAGGCCGCCAGCCGTGACCAGATAGGCCATGCCGATGTCGCGGACGAAGTGCGGGTTGAAGGCGCCGGTGGCGATCACGCCGGGCACGGCGTCGTACCACCAGAACGAGGCGAACAGCATGGCCAGGCCGTTCAGGCCGAGCACCGCCATCAGGATCAAGCTCACCAGACGCGCCATGGTCTTCTCCGAGGTTTCGCCCCTAGGACGGAGCGACGCCTCGGCGTGTGACGTGGGTCGGCGATTTTTTGCCTAGGCGACCTTCGCGAGCCAGGCCGGGAACTCGGCGATCGAGGCCAGCTCGGCGAAACGCGGATGGCCCATCGGGGCCTCGGCCATCTCGTGGGCCCAGGTCAGCGGATAGGGCACGTGCGCCGCCCAGCAGCCCGCCTCCAGCGCCGGCAGGATGTCCGAGCGGATGGAGTTGCCGCACATCGCCGCCTGCCCCGCGCCGGTGCCGTGGCGGGCGAAGACCCGCTCATAGGTCGAGGCGTCCTTCTCGCTGACGATCTCGACGGCGGCGAACAGGTCGCCCAGGCCCGAGGCCGCCAGCTTCTGCTCCTGGTGCAGGAGATCGCCCTTGGTGATCAGCACCAGCCGGTAGCGCTCCGAGAGCTCCGCCAGGGCCTGGTCGACACCCGGCAGCGGTTCGACCGGCTCGCTCAGCATCTCGCGGCCAGCGGCCAGGATCTCGCGCACCACCGACGACGGCGCCTGGCCGTCGGTCAGCTCCATGGCCGTCTCGATCATCGACAGGGTGAAGCCCTTCACGCCGTAGCCGTAGAGTCGCAGGTTGCGCTTCTCGACCTCGGCCAGGCGGGTCTCCAGCACCTCGCGGTCGGCGACCCCGGCCAGCAGATCGCAGAACCGGTCGTGGGTCAGCCGGAACAGGGTCTCGTTGTGCCAGAGGGTGTCGTCGGCGTCCAAGCCGACCGTGGTGATGCTCATGGCCGGCTGATAGCGCGGATTTGGGCGCCTGGGCCATAGGATCGCCCAAAGCCTGGGCGCCTTGCGCCAATCGCACGCCAAAGTGGCGAGGCGAAGAACTGCGACACCTTCGCGGGCTCAACTGGCTTGGTTCTTTTGTTGATTCCATCCCGGGGGCGGGCATGCCGGGTTTTCTAAGCCGTCTGGGGGCGAGCCTTCGGGCGCTCGGCGACCGGTTGAGCGGCCAGGCCCTGGCGGCGGCCGAGGCCGACGCCCAGATCGCGCAAGACCGCCTGCGCGAGGCGATCGACCTCTTGCCCGAGGGCGTGGTGTTCCTCGACGGCGAGGGCCGCTACGTCCTGTGGAACCGCCGCTATGCGGAGATCTACCATCGCTCGGCCGACCTGTTTCGGCCAGGCGCCCGGCTGGCCGACACCCTGAAGGTCGGCGTGGCGCGGGGCGACTATCCGGACGCCATCGGCCGCGAGGACGAATGGCTGGCGGCGCGGCTCGACAAGCTGATGAACCCGACCGGCGCGCGCCACGAGCAGAAGATCTCCGACGGCCGCTGGCTGATGATCGAGGAACGGCGCACCTCCGACGGCGGGGTGATCGGGCTGCGGGTCGACATCACCGCCATGAAGAACCAGGCCGCGGCCCTGGAGGACGCCCTGCACCGCGCCGAGGCCGCGAGCCGGGCCAAGACCGACTTCCTGGCCGATATGAGCCACGAGTTGCGCACGCCGCTGAACGGGGTGATGGGCCTGGTCCAGGCGCTGGCGGCGACGGGGCTGACCGCGGCCCAGCGCGGACTGGTCGACGAGATCCTGACCTCGGCCGACCGGCTGGACCAGCTGGTCGGCGGCCTGCTCGACTATGGCGACGCCGCGCGCGACATCGACCGGCCCGACCACGCCCCGGCCGAGACCCCGCCCCTGCGGGTCCTGGCGGCCGACGACAACCCGACCAACCGCAAGGTGGTCGAGCTGCTGCTCGGCGCGGCGGGCGCCGAGGTGGTCAGCGTCGAGAACGGCGCCGACGCCGTGGCCGCCTGGCGCGAAGGCGCCTTCGACCTGGTGCTGATGGACCTGCGCATGCCGGTCATGGACGGTCTCGACGCCATCCGGGCGATCCGTCGGGCCGAGGGCGCGGGCCTGCCCCGGGCGCCGATCATCGTCGTCAGCGCCAACGCTTCGCCCGACGACCGGGAGGCCTCGGCGGAGGCCGGGGCGGATCGTCACATCGGCAAGCCGCTGCGCGCCGAGGAGCTGTTCGCCGCGATCTCCAGCGTGCTGGCGGCTTAGGCGGCGCAGACCTTGTGGTTTCCGACCACCCGCTCGGTCGAGGCGGGATACTTGGCCAGGAGCGCCGACGGACGGATCGGCCGGGCCGTGAAGTCCCCGCCGCAATTCGGGCAGGCGCCGCCGAGCCGGGTCTCGACACAGTCGGCGCAGAAGGTGCATTCGAAGGTGCAGATGCGCGCCTCGGCGCTGTCGGCCGGAAGGTCGCGGTCGCAGCACTCGCAGTTGGGTTTCAGGATCAGCATCGGGGCCTCGATATTATAGGCGATCAGGTGGGTATGCTCGATCCGGCGAATGGCTGAAATGACCAATTTCCCTCGTTTCCGGACATGCATTGACCGCACCCGCGGGACTCACTAACTACGCGGCCGTTTGCGCGGACCCAAGGCCCGCGATCTTTGCCCGAAAACCGGAGATGGACGCCATGACCGCGCTGCTGCCTGGAGTAACCGGCGTCCTCGTCCTGGCGGACGGCGCGGTCCTGCAAGGGATCGGGGTGGGCGCGACCGGCGCCGCGGTCGGCGAGGTCTGCTTCAACACCGCCATGACCGGCTACCAGGAGATCCTGACCGACCCCTCCTACATGGCCCAGATCGTCGCCTTCACCTTCCCGCATGTCGGCAATGTCGGCACGAACCTGGAAGACCTGGAGCAGATGTCGGGCGGCGCCGAGACGGCGGCCCGCGGCGCGATCTTCCGCGACGTCCCCACCCTACCCGCCAACTGGCGCGCCGATTCCGACCTCGACAGCTGGATGAAGCGGCGCGGCGTGATCGGCCTGGCCGGGGTCGACACCCGGGCGCTCACCCGCGTGATCCGCGAGAAGGGCATGCCGCACGGCGTCATCGCCCACGCCCCCGACGGCAAGTTCGACATCCCGGCCCTGGTGAAGCAGGCGGCCGACTGGGCCGGCCTGGTCGGCCTGGACCTGGCCAAGGACGCGAGCTGCCTGCAGCCCTTCAAGTACGAGGAGGGCCTCTATGCCTGGCCGGAAGGCTACGCCAAGCCGGACGGCTCGAAGTACAGGGTCGTGGTCGTCGATTACGGCGTGAAGCGCAATATCCTGCGCGCGCTCTCCTCGATCGGCGCCGACGTGACCGTGGTGCCCGCCAAGACCACGGCCGAGGAAATCCTGGCCCGCAAGCCCGACGGCGTCATGCTGTCAAACGGCCCCGGCGACCCGGCGGCGACCGGCGAATACGCCGTGCCCGAGATCAGGAAGCTGGTCGACAGCGGCACCCCGGTGTTCGGCATCTGCCTCGGCCACCAGATGATGGCGCTGGCGCTCGGCGCCCAGACCATGAAGATGGAGCAAGGCCACCACGGCGCGAACCATCCCGTGAAGGACCTGACCACCGGCAAGGTCGAGATC
>CAMFHW010000147.1 GCA_945952175.1 uncultured Phenylobacterium sp.
CGATGATGAAGACGTTGCGCACCGTGGCGTTGTTGGCCGGGGTGCGGCCCTCCGAGGTGCCCTGGGTGTCGGCCGGCAGCATGCCGTAGAGCTTGGAGACGGCGAGGTCGGTGTCGCCGATCATCGGATAGTTCGGCGCGGTCCCTTGGGTCTCCTCGATGTCGGCCGCCCACTTGGCGTGGTTCTCGACCGGGTCGACCGACAGGCCCAGCACCTTGACGCCGCGCTTGTCGAACTCGGGCTTCAGCTTGGCGACCGCGCCCAGCTCGGTGGTGCAGACCGGGGTGAAGTCCTTGGGGTGGGAGAAGAAGACCACCCAGCTGTCGCCGGCCCAGTCGTAGAAGTGGAGCGAGCCCTCGGTGGACTGCGCGGTGAAGTCGGGGGCGACGTCGTTGATCTGCAGCGGCATGGGGCGGCTCCTTGTGGCCTTGGGGACGGCGCGACAGTTCGCGCCGGGCCGGGAACCTCTGCAATTCAAATATTCACGACAGGGCCACTTAGAAAACTTGCAGGGGTCCACTTTGGCCCCTCGCGCCCGCGTGAGGGGCCAGTCGTGATTGACTTTCCGGGGCTTAGCCCGCATAAGCCGCCCCTTCGCGCCCTGGGGTCCGCTCCAAGGGACCGCGAACCTATGACGGGATGATGCACGGCCGCCGTTGAAATCGCGCCTCCACTGACGGAAGCGCCGGCCCGCGTCGAAGAAGAGAGACGAGTATGTCGAAGCGCCAATCGGCGAAGTACAAGATCGACCGGCGGATGGGCGAGAACATCTGGGGTCGCCCGAAGTCCCCGATCAACCAGCGCGCCTACGGCCCCGGCCAGCACGGCCAGCGCCGCAAGTCCAAGGTTTCCGACTTCGGCCTGCAGCTGCGCGCCAAGCAGAAGCTGAAGGGCTATTACGGCAACCTGACCGAAAAGCAGTTCAGCCGCACCTACGCCGAAGCTGCGCGCCGGAAGGGCAACACGGCCGAGAGCCTGATCGCCCTGCTGGAAAGCCGCCTGGACGCGGTGGTCTATCGCGCCAAGTTCGTGCCGACCGTGTTCGCCGCCCGTCAGTTCGTGAACCACGGCCATGTGCTGGTGAACGGCAAGCGCGTGAACATCGCCTCCTACCGCGTGAAGGTCGGCGACATCGTCTCGGTGCGCGAGCGCTCCAAGAACATGGCCCTGGTGCTGGAAGCCCTGCAGTCGTCCGAGCGCGAGTGGCCCGACTATGTCGAGGTCGACGCCAAGGCGATGACCGCCAAGTTCATCCGCGCCCCGGAACTGGCCGAAGTGCCGTATCCGGTGAAGATGGAACCGAACCTCGTGGTCGAGTTCTACGCGTCCTAACCGACGCCGACTTCCATTAAGAGTTGTGAGGGCCCCGGAGCGATCCGGGGCCTTTTTCTTAGGCGCGTTCCTGTTCCGTGCGCGGTGTCACGGCATGGTGAGGGTTCGAAGCGCGACTTCAACCCGTAGGCGAGCTTGACAGCCAGATAACAGGAATATGTCGTTCCGGTTACAAACGGGTGGGCGTTGTCGGGATTCGCCCCGGCCGACCGCACCCGAAAAGCCGTTAGGGGACGATATGAAACGATTGATGGCGAGCGCCGCGACGCTCGCGCTCGGCGTGCTGTCCGCAGGCGTGGCGGACGCCCAGGCCACCAAGGACACCTCGGTCGAGGAAGTGGTGGTCACGGGCTCCCGCATCCGCACCAGCCCGCTCGAACAGGTCCAGCCGGTGATCCAGATCGGCGAGGAGCAGGCGCTGAAAACCGGCCTGTCCTCGACCGCCGACCTCCTGCAGCGCCTGCCGGTGGCGGGCGGCGGCCTGAACTCCAAGTTCAACAACTCCGGCAACCTCGGCAATCCGCCGGATGGCGGTGGGGTGGGCGCGGGCGCGGCGGAAGTCGACCTGCGCTACCTGTCGTCGCGCCGGGTGCTGGTCATGGTCGACGGCCTGCGCTGGGTGCCGGGCGCCTCGGCCTCCGGCGTGCCGGGCTCGGTGGACCTGAACACCATTCCGCCGGCGATGATCTCGCGCATCGAGGTGCTGCAGGAAGGCGCCTCGCCGATCTACGGCTCCGACGCCATCGCCGGCGTGGTCAACATCATCACCAAGAAGCAGCAGGACGGTTTCCAGGCCTCGGCCCAGGTCGGCGGCTATGGCGACGGCGACGGCTTCTCCAAGGAGCTCAACGTCTCCTGGGGCGCGCGCCAGGACCGCACCACGATCGTGGTCGGCGGCGGCTATATCAAGCAGGACGCGGTGTCCTCGGGCGACCGCGACATCTCCCTGTGGCCGACCCCGGGCGCGACCTCCTGCCTGGGCGGTGGCTGCTCGTCCGGCACCCCGCTCGGCCGCTTCATCATCCATGACCCGAACACCAACCGGGACCTGGACATGACGCTGAAGAGCGCGCTGGGCGTGGGGGTGCGGCCGACCTATATCGCCGCCGATCCGACGGGCGCGGCCTCCAGCTTCAAGGGCTTCACGACCCTCGATCGCTTCAACTTCCAGCCCTACAACTACATCGTCACCCCGTCCGAGCGGACCAGCATCTTCGCCCAGGTCACCCAGGACTTCACCGACACCCTGCGCCTGCGGGTCCTGGCCACCTATGTCGACCGCAAGTCGGCCAACCAGGCCGCCCCGCTTCCGCTGTTCGTCGGCCCCGACGCCGGCAACGGCAACCTGCTGGACACGGTCAGCGTCGACGCGACCAACCCCTACAACCCGTTCGGTTTCAACCTCGGCCCGGGCACCTATTCCTTCGTCGGCCGGCGGTTGATCGAGGCCGGGCCGCGCCACTACGAGCAGAACGTCAACACCTGGAACCTGACCGCCAGCCTGTCCGGCCAGTTCGGCCTGGGCGACCGGACCTTCTACTGGGACGCCAACGCCGTCTGGGCGCGCAACCACGCCGAACAGACCTTCACCGGCAACGTCAACGCCCAGCGCGTGCAGCAGGCCCTGGGCCCGCTCGCCGGCTGCACCGGCTCCTGCGTGCCGCTGAACATCTTCGGCGGCCAGGGCACGATCACGCCGGCCATGCTGAGCTTCATCGGCTTCACCCAGCAGGACGTGTCCGAGCAGGAGATCCACGACTACACGTTCAACGTCACCGGCGACCTGTTCGACCTGCCGGCCGGACCGCTGGGCGTGGCGGCGGGCTACGAGCACCGCGAGAACGAGGGCTTCTTCCAGCCCGACGCGATCGTCGCCGCCGGCCTGTCCTCCGACATCCCCGCCCAGCCGGCGAAAGGTTCGATCAAGGTCGACGAGTTCTACACCGAGCTGTCCGTGCCGATCGTCAAGGACATGCCGCTGTTCCACCGCCTCGACGCGTCCCTGGCCGGGCGCTGGTTCGACTATTCCACCTCCGGGCGGGATTCGACCTACAAGGCGGGGCTGGCCTGGCGGCCGACCGAGGACGTGCTGGTCCGGGCCTCCTGGGGCCAGGGCTTCCGGGCGCCTTCGATCGGCGAGCTGTTCGGCACCGCCTCGCGGTTCGACCAGGAGGTCACCGACCCCTGCTCGGGCCTGCTGACCCAGCCGGCGAACGTCAAGGCCAACTGCATCGCCCACGGCGTGCCGGCGGCGGGGACCTATAGCCAGCTCAACCCGCAGGTCGGGGTGATCACCAGCGGCAACAAGGCGCTGAAGCCGGAGACCAGCGAGGCCAAGACCTATGGCATCGTCTGGGAGCCCGGCGCGCTGAAGAACTCGAGCTTCGCCAAGAGCGCCTCGATCGAGCTGATCTATGCGGACATCCAGCTGGACAACGCGATCCAGGCCCAGAACGGCCAGACCCTGCTCGACCGCTGCGCCCAGACCGGCGACGCCCTTTCGTGCGCGACGATCACTCGCACGGCCTCGGGCGCCATCGCCAACATCGCCAATCCGCTGATCAATATCGGCGGGCTGAAGACCCGGGCGCTGGACCTGAACCTGCTCTACACCTCGCCGGAGACCTCGATCGGCCAGTTCGGGGTGCGGTGGAATTCCAGCCGCCTGCTGGAGTTCACCGAGAAGGTGCCGACCTCGTCGGGGCTGGCGGGCATCAAGCGGGAAGGCACGGAGCGGGGCAGCCCGGACCAGGCCTATCCGAAGTGGAAGTCGACCCTGTCGATGGACTGGGACATGGCCAATTGGGGCGCGACGGCGACGGCGCGCTACATCTCGGCCGTCACCGAGGTCAACGCCGGCGACAACAAGCTGGGCGCGACCACCTATTTCGACGCCCAGGTCCGGTGGGCGCCGGAGTTCGTCAAGGGCGTCAGCATGGCGCTCGGCGTGAACAACCTGTTCGACAAGGACCCGCCGGGGTGCATCAGCTGCGCGCTGAACAACTACGACCCCAACGTCTACGACGCGCCGGGGCGGTTCTTCTACTTCCGGCTCAGCTACAAGCAGTAGCCGACGCGACAGCCTTGGAGACGAGGGGGCTCGCGCCCCCTCGTTTTCGCTTGAGCCTAGGGGACCGAGGTCCAGCTCGTCTGGTTCTGGTCCAGCAGGTTGGCGCTTGTCCGGTAGAGGGCGCGGGAGACGTAGGCCGGCGTGGTCTCGGCGAGCTTGCGGCAGGCCTCGGCCTTCATGGCGCGCGCCTGCTGGGCGGGCGGGTCGTCGGCCGGACCGCCGGCGACGAGGTCGAGCACGTGCAGGGCGAGCTGGGCCTGGCCTTCGGCGAGCAGGGCGCGGGCGCGAGCCAGCACCTGTTCCGGGTCGATGGCGGATCGCACGGCGGCCGCCGCGGCGGCCTCGCCGGCGGGGTGCAGGTTGGTGGGATTGCGGTCCCACCAGCCGTTCTCCTCGCGGTAGAGGTCGCGGACGATGTATTCCGGCGCGCCGTAGGTCGGGCGCATCCAGGGCCGGTCGAACAGGTGGGCCGGATAGGCCATGTCGGCCAGAATCTCGCGCTCGCCCATGCCGGCGTTCATGCGGCGGACCACCTCGGTCCGCAGCCAGCGCAGGGCCTCGGCGGTCGAGGACAGCCATTCGCGGACGGCCTGGCGGCCCTCGATCAGCGGGCCGAATTCGGTGAGCAGGCGCTCGGCGTCGAGCGCCATGAGCCGGTCGAGGGTGTCGGCCCAGCGGATGGTGAACCTCTGCGTCCGCAGCGGCGTGCCGATGTTCGGGATGGTCGAGCCCGGCGTCGCCGCGCCGGCCGCCAGCAGGCCGTCGTCGGGCAGCCACAGCGCGATGGCGTCGTCCACTTCCGACGGCGCGTGGATCAGTTCGACCCGACGTCCGGCCGTGGTCACCACCATCGTGTCGTCGAAGGTCTCGGTGGGATCGTAGAGGCCGAAGGTGGCGCCGACCTCGGCGACGGTGCGGCGGGTGGGGAACTGCATGCAGGCCATGCGGGCCTGCAACTCGGCGGTCTCGCGATAGCGGGCGTAGCGGTTGAGGATCAGGCGGTGGCCGATGCGGCGCGGCGCGGGTTCGCCACGCTCGGCGTTGTGGGCGTCCCACAGGTCGATGGAGGCGTTGTAGCCGTTGTGGCCGTGGGAATAGACGATGGCGTGGACCGGTGCGTCGGTATGGCCGCGCAACTCGGCCAGCATGGCCGGCGCGTGGGCGTGGCCGCTGGCGTCCAGTACGATCACCCCGTCATCGGTGGCGACCGAGAGCGTGTTGCCCTGGCCGGGCAGGACGACAAGGCCGTCGCCCAGCACCTTTCCCGACATCTCCCCGACCAGCAGGCGCGGCGCGATGGCCATGGTGTTTCCTCTCCCTGCGCCATGGCTCCGAGGCATGGCTGTCGGCCGAAATCTAGGCAAGTTCCCCGACGTGGGCCACGCCAGGGAATGCTGCGCACCCATAGACTGGAGGTATGGCGCGCCCTGTCAGGCGAGCGCGGGACGGCGGCTGTGGTAGGCCTCGCCGACGGCCTGCAGGCGGCGGCCAGCCTCCTTCGCGATCTCGGCGAGCGCCTTGATCTCGGCCTGGCGCCAGCGCTCCCGGGTCACCAGCATCCAGCATTCGTAGACGCCGCCCCACGCCAACGGCGCGGGCACGAGTACGCCCCGGGCGATCTCGTCCTCGAAGACGAAGGCGGTGGCGATGGCGACGAAGTCGTCCTGCAGGGCGCGGTCGAGGATCAGGTCGTAGCTATCCGAGCGGAAGCCCTGCAGGTTCTCGGCGCGGACGCCTTGCACCGGGCCGATCCAGTCCAGGAAGGCGGCGCCGGGCGGCGCGGCGGCGATGCGATGCTGCAAGAGATCGTCGGGCGTCAGGGGCCGATCTCGCAGGATCGGATGGCCGGGGCGCGCCAGCGCCAGATAGGGGCTCTGGATCACCGGGATGCGCACCAGGTCCTCGAAGGCGGCGGCGACCTCGTAATAGACGAAGACCGCGTCGTAGAGCCCCTCGACCATGTCGCGGGCCAGGCGCTGGGGATTGTCCTGGGCGGTGCGGATCGAGAGCTCGGGGAACCGCTCGGCCATGCCGGCGACGATGGGGGCCAGCAGGCCGCGGCGCGGGGCGGGGCCCGCGCCGAGCCGCAACCGGCCGCGCTCGCCGTTCAGCAGCTTGTCGAAATCGCGGTCCAGGTCCTCGACGCCGCGCAGCACCGCCTCGCCGCGGGTCACCAGGAAGTGGCCATAGGCGGTGGGCCGCGCCGCGCCGCCGTCGCGGGTGAACAGGGCGACGCCGAGCCTGGCCTCCAGGCGGGCGATGTTCTTGCTCAGGGTCGGCTGGGCGATGCCGAGCCGGCGCGCGGCGCCGCTGAACCCGCCGTGGCGGGCGATGGCGACGATCTGCTCGAGCTGGCGCAGGTCCATGGGCCGACGCTAGGCCGTGGCGGGGCGGGCGATCAAGCCGCAGCCGGGCTCACTTGAGGTCCAAAGCGCCTTCCCAGACGCCGATATTGGCAGTCGTGGAGTCTTCGGCGGTGAGGCGCAGGCGATAGGCGCCGGGCGGCGCGGCGGGCAGCTGGCCGGCGAACTGGCTGGGCTTGCCGCCATAGTGCAGGTCGATCGCGCCCACCGACCGGCCCTTACGCAGGAGCTCGGCCTTCACCGTGTAGTGGGCGGCGTCCCAAAGGCCGCCGGGCTCGATCGGACAACCGCACATCAGGCTGACCTTGGCCGAGATCGCCGGGCGCGCGCTGAGATCCGGCTCGATGACCAGTCCCGGAAAGGTCAGCACCCAGCCGTCGCCGACGAGGTCGTGGCCGGGCAGGATCCAGGCCTGGGCCGTCGTGCGGATGGCGGCGTCGGGCTTGCCCATCGGCCCCTCGGCTTCCGCCTCGACCAGGGTCGGCTTGTCGAGATCGAGCACGGCCTCGAAGCCGGCGGTCTGGGCGTCCGACAGCACCACGCCGCGCTGCGGCCCCTTCATGAGCCGCGCGGTGTCTCCGGTCCCGCCCTTGATCAGACCCTGAGCCAGGACCTTGTGGGTCTTGGCGTCGCGCAGGGTGACGCGGACGCCGCCCATGTGGTCGCCGATGAACTTCGCATCCTGGGCTCGGGCCCGGACCATGACGTGGGTCGGCGTGGCCTGGGCGGCAGTGGCCGCGAGGATGAGGGCGAGGGCGGACAGGCGCAGAATCTTGGACATGGCGGGGCCTCCGGTCCCTGTCCTATACGAACTCGGCGGGCGGCGTCTCCGGGGCTGTCCCGAACCGCGCGAATATGGCGGAGTAGGGGGATGCATCGTCGTTTCGTGATCCTGGCCGGCCTGGCCCTGCTGGGCGGCTGCGCCACCGCCGCCCCAACGACCGTCGCTCCGGCCGCCGCCGCGCTCGGCGAACTCGAGCCGCTCTATTCGGCCACCGCAGGCAAGGACGCCTTGACCATCCGGGTCTCGTCCAACGGCTGCACCAAGAAGGAGGACTTCGCCTTCTTCGTTGAGCGCAAGGGCGAGGCGGTGACACTGGCCTTCGGGCGCAAGAAGCTCGATCCCTGCCGGTCCTTCGCCATGGGCCATGCGGACCTGAGCTTCACCTATGCGGAACTCGGCCTCGCGCCGCGCACCGAACTCTTCCTGCTCAATCCCTTCACGGCCTGGACGGGACCGGGACAATGAGCGAGCTCGAAACTCCGCCGGACCCGGCGGCGGTGGTCGAACATCTGGGGCGCATGCGCCTATGGGGCAGCCTGATCCTGGGCGCGTTGATGGGCTTGGGCGGCCTGGCGCTGATCGGCGCGGGGGCTGCGGACCTGCTCGGCGTGTATGACGTCCCACGGCCGCGGGCGATCATCGCGGCGGGCTTGTTCGCCGCCGTCGCCGGCGTGCTGATGAGCCGGCTGGCCGGCCACATCCTGTTCCGCGCGCGATCCTAGAGGAAGCGGGCGACCATCTCGGCGGGCACCCGGCGCGGCCGGCCGCTGCCCTGTTCGATCAGGCACCAGGTGGTCTTGGCCTGGGCGCACATGGCGCCGTCGGGGCCGTCGATCCGGACATAGCGGTCGAAGCGCGGGCCGTCGGGTTCGGGCGCGACCCAGGTGCGGGCCACGGCGGTCTCGCCGGGCATCAGGGCGCGGCGGTAGTCGACCTCATGGCGCAGGCAGATCCAGGCCCAGCGGGCCTGCTCCTCGGCCGGCTGGCGATGTTCCCAGTGAGCGATGGCGATGATCTGGGCCCAGTCCAGATAGACCACGTTGTTGACGTGGCCGTTGGCGTCGATGTCCGAAGCCTTGGGCGTGAAGGCACGTTCGAAGACCTGCTGGCCCTCGGGCGGTTCCACGAGCTTTGTCAGGTTCTCATCTCCGCTCATCCCCGCGAAAGCGGGGACCCAGGCTTTTTAGGTTCTC
>CAMFHW010000148.1 GCA_945952175.1 uncultured Phenylobacterium sp.
GAGCAGGCCAGCGCCTATCGCTTCTACATGGACCACGCGACGGCGATCGCGCCCAGCTTCGCCGACGGCCCGGCCGTGGCCCAGTCGCTGAAGGTCGGCGTGGCCTACGAGCCGAATCAGCTGCTGCGCGGAGCCATCGCCTACGCCGCCATCGCCGCCCTGCAGGACCCCGCCTTCGTGGCCGGGGTGAAGACCTATGCCGGCAACGCCGACCAGCGCCGCCAGGTCGCCTACCAGATCATCAAGGACCCGGCCTATGCGGCCGTCCTGCCCGGCTCGGCCAGCGCCGCGGCCCTGGCCATCGCCGCCCTCGGCGACAGCGGCCAGAAGCTCTACGACGCCGGCAAGGCGGTGAAGCAGTCGGCCTACGACGTCCAGAAGCAGCCCTGGTCCAAGGCCGACGTGCCCGACCGGGAATCGCGGCTAAGCCAGGCCAAGCTCCTGTCCTCCAGCGCGATCACCGGTGACATCGCCGAGACCGCGCGCCTGACCCGCGCCAGCAACGGCGCCGAGCCGCTGGGCCTTGCGGCCGCCTCGCCGGCCAGCCCGCCCTACACCCAGACCGTGATCCGATCGCTCGCCGTCGCCGCCCTGGCCGTGCTGGGCGAGGCGGGCGACGCCAATGTCGACACCGTCATGGCCGTCATGGCCGAGCCGAACATCGGCATGTGCATGAACCTGGCGAAGCTGAACCTCTACCAGTGCCTGGCGGTTTCGCGCCCGCACTACGAGGACGTCTTCTGCCTCGGCCAGCACGCCATGATGGACACCGGCCGCTGCATGATCAAAGCCTCCGGCCGCCAGGAGCCGTTCGAGCCGAAGTTCATCCCGACGGTCGACGAGTCCAAGACGTACGGCGCGACGAAAAAGCCCGCCAAGAAGAAGCCCGCGCGCAAGCGCTAGAATAGACTCAAGAACCTTCGCGGCGGGGCGTTGCCACGGGCGCGGGTTTTGTGTATCTACGCCCACCTTTCGGCCCTGACGGGTCGTCCGTCGCCGCGCGGGACGTTCGCGCGGCGGTTTCGTTTCGAGGCAAGGCCATGGCCGATATCATTCTGAACGTTGAAGTCCGTGAACGCACCGGCACCGGCGGCGCGCGCGAGACCCGCCGCGCGGGCATGGTCCCCGGCATCCTCTACGGCGGCGCCAAGGACCCGGTCGCCATCGCCGTGAAGTCGAATGAGTTCCGCAAGGCGCTCTACACCGGCAAGCTGCTGGGCCACCTGGTGACCCTGAAGTACGGCTCCGAGACCCAGCCGGTCATCGCCAAGGCCGTCGACATGCACCCGGTGACCGACGAGCCGGTGCACTTCGACCTCTATCGCGTCGACGAGCACCAGACGATCAAGATCGCCGTGCCCGTGCACTTCAAGAACCAGGAAGCCTCGCCGGGCCTGAAGCGCGGCGGCACCCTGAACGTCGTCCGTCACGAGCTCGAGCTGAACTGCCCGGCCGACCACATCCCGGAAGAGCTGGTGGTCGACCTGACCGGTCTCGACATCGGCGACACCGTCCGCATCTCCAACGTCCAGATGCCGCAAGGCGCCTCGGCCGCCCTGGACCGCGACGCGGTGGTGGCCACGGTCGCCGGCTCGTCCGCCTCGGCCTCGGCCGCCGGCGAAGAGGGTGAAGAAGGCGCGGCCGAAGCCTAAGCTTCGGCTCCTCCCCTTCCGGAGGACGCAATGTTGATTCTCGCGGGCCAGGGCAATCCTGGCCCTCGTTATGCCGGCAACCGGCACAACGTCGGCTTCATGGCCGTGGACGCGATCGCGCGCCGCTGGCGCTTCGGTCCCGAGCGCTCGAAATTCCAGAGCCTGGTGCGCGAGGGCGAGATCGAAACGCCCGACGGCGCGGTCAAGGCGCTGATCCTCAAGCCCCAGACCTACTACAACGACAGCGGTTCCGCCGTTGGCGCGGCGCTGAAGTTCTACAAGCTGAAGCCCATGGATCTCGTCCTGTTCTATGACGAGATCGACCTGTCGCCTGGACGCTTCCGGATGAAGACCGGCGGCGGGGCTGCAGGCAACAACGGGGTCCGCTCGGTCACCGCCCATATCGGCGCCGACTTCCGCCGCGCCCGGCTGGGCGTCGGCCATCCGGGCCACAAGGACCGGGTGATGGGCCATGTGCTCTCGGACTTCCACAAGGTCGACCAGACCTGGGTCGCCGATCTTCTGAACGCCGTCGCCGACGCGGCCCCCTTGCTCGCGGCCGGCGAGGACGAGAAGTATCAAGGCGAAGTGATGCGCCTCGCCCCGGCCGAGAAGGCCGACCCCCGCAAGGCCCCCCGCGGAGAGGATTGATGTTCGGACTGTTCGGCCTGTCACTGATCTTCTCGATCGTGCTCTGCGTCCACGTGGTGCGCACCAATCAGCAGATGTATTGGCTGATGATCATCCTGATGCTCCAGCCGCTGGGCGGGGTGGTCTATCTGATCGCCATCGTCATGCCGGAGCTGATGGGCGGGCGCACGGCCCGCAAGATCGGCAGCGCAGCCCGCGAGACCCTGGATCCGCACCGCGAGTACCGCGAGGCCAAGGCCGCCTGCGACGACAGCCCCACCGTCCGCAACCAGTCGCGGCTCGCCGCCGCGGCGGCCGGCATGGGGCGCCACGCCGAGGCCGAACAGCTCTACGCGCATGCCGCCCAGGGCGTGCATGCCGACGATCCGGTCCTGCTGCTGGGCCGCGCCACCGCCCTCCTGGAGCTTGATCGCCCTGGCGAGGCCCTGCCCTTGCTGGAGAAGCTCGGCCAGGACGCCGAGCATGGCCGCACGCCGGCCTCTTCCCTGGCCCTGGGACGCGCCTACGAGGCCCTGGGACGCCATAGCGAGGCCGAGACCGCCTACCAGTGGGCGGCGGCCCGCATGCCGGGCCTGGAGGCCCTGGCGCGCTACGCCGCCTTCATGGCCCACACCGGGCGCAAGGCCGAGGCCGCCGACGCGGTGGCCGAGATGGATCGCCGCCTGGCCAAGACCAACGCCCAGTTCCGCAAGGAGGCCCGCGCCTGGCGCGACCTCGCCGCGGCGGCCCTGGCGCGGGCCTAGCCTGCGTAGACCGCGTCGCGCACGGCGCCGGGCAGGACGCCGGCCATGCCCTCGATGGCGGTGTTGGTGAGCGTCACCACCACCAGCGCCTTGGACGGGTCGACGAACCAGCTGCCGCCATAGACCCCGCCCCAGTTCCAGGTCCCCGCCGTCTGCGGCGTGGGCAGCATGGTCGCCGAGGGATCGCGCAGCACCGCAGCGCCCAGGCTGAAGCCGTAGCCCGGCCCCGCCGCGGTCACCAGGATGTCGCCGGTGGCGTTGGTGCTCAGCAAAGCCGCGCTCTCGGGTTTCAGGATCGCGCCGCCGCCGGTCCGCAGGGTCTCCAGGAATTTCACGTAGTCGTCGGCGCGGCCGACCATGCCGGCCCCGCCGGACTCGAACGAATTGCCGCTCAGCGCCCGGCTCGGCGCATAGCGCAGCGGGCTGGCCAGGAACGGAACCTCGTGGTCGTCGGCCATCTTCACGGGCCCGGCCTCGCTGTTCGCATAGGCGACCGCCAGGCGGCCCGGATCAGTCACCGCGAAGCCGGTGTCGGCCAGGCCCAGAGGCCCGGTCACCTTCTCCCGGACCACCTGCGACAGCGGCTTGCCCGCCGCCTTGGCCAGCACCGCGCCCAGCACGTCGGTCGAGACCGAATAGTTCCAGGCGCTCCCCGGCGCGAAGTTCAGCGGCCAGGCCGTGATCTTCGCCAGATTGTCCGCCATCGAGACCCCGGCCCGGTCGAAGCCGTTGGAGATGCCGCTCGCGTAGTAACCGCGCTCCGGCGGCTCCATGAAGTCGTAGGTCAGGCCCGAGGTGTGGGTCATCAGGTGGCGGATGGTGATCTTGGGCTCGCTGCCGTCGGCCAGCTTCGGCCGGAAGTCGGGCAGCCAGTCGGTCACCGCGGCGTCCAGCGAGATGGCGCCGTCCTCGACCAGGGCCAGGGCCGCGGCCGAGACCATCGGCTTGGTCAGGGAGGCGTAGCGGAAGATGGTGTCATGGCCGACCGGCCGGCCCGCCTCGCGGTCGGCCAGGCCCGCATGGCGCTCATAGACCACCTCGCCGTCGCGGCTGACCATCACCGTGCCACCGACCAGCCGGCCCTCGGCCAGGGCGGCGTCCACCGCCGCGTCGATGCGCTTCGCCAGCGCCTGATCCCGAGCCATCCGCCCCTCCTCGTCCCAACTTGCCACTGTCATACCGTGCGCGACGCGGCGTCACGTGCGGAAGATTTGGGGACGCTGCGCGAACGTGCTAGGTCGCCCGCCTCCACAATCGGAATCCAAGACCTCCATGGCCCTGAAAGTCGCCATCGTCGGCCTGCCGAACGTCGGCAAGTCGACCCTGTTCAACGCGCTCACCCAGACGGCGTCGGCCCAGGCGGCCAACTATCCGTTCTGCACCATCGAGCCCAACACCGGCGACGTCGCGGTGCCGGAGGCGCGGCTGGATGCGCTGGCCGCGATCATCCCGTCGAAGGAGATCATTCCGGCGCGGATCAACTTCGTCGACATCGCCGGCCTGGTCCGCGGCGCGTCGAAGGGCGAAGGCCTGGGCAACCAGTTCCTGGCCAATATCCGCGACTGCGACGCCGTGGCCTTCGTCGCCCGCTGCTTCGTCGACGACGACATCACCCACGTCGAGGGCAAGGTCGATCCGCTGGCCGACCTCGACACCATCGAGACTGAGCTGATGCTCGCCGACCTGGAGAGCCTGGAGAAGCGCGTCGTCAACCTGGAGAAGCGGGCCAAGACCGGCGACAAGGAAAGCGCCCAGACCCTGCGCCTGGTGCAGCTGGCGCTGGTCGAGCTCAACGCCGGCCGCCCCGCGCGGAAGGCCGAGGTCTCCGCCGAGGACGACAAGGCCTGGCGGATGCTGCAGCTCCTGACCTCCAAGCCCGCCCTCTATGTCTCCAATGTCGACGAGGCCTCGGCAGCCAAAGGCAACGACCTGTCGAACCAGGTCGCCGAGCGGGCTCAGCGCGACGGCGCCGACCATGTGGTGATCTCCGCCCAGATCGAGAGCGAGATCGCCATGCTCGATCCCGCCGAGCGGACCGAGTTCCTGGAGACCCTGGGCCTGGCCGAGCCCGGCCTGAACAAGCTGATCCGCGAGGCCTACCACCTGCTGGGCCTGCAGACCTATTTCACCGTGGGCCCGAAGGAAGCGCGCGCCTGGACGATCCACAAGGGCGACACCGCCCCTCAGGCGGCCGGCGTGATCCATACCGACTTCGAGAAGGGCTTCATCCGGGCCGAAACCATCGCCTATGACGACTATGTCCGCCTGAAGGGCGAAGCCGGCGCCCGCGAGGCCGGCAAGTTCCGCCAGGAAGGCAAGGAATACGTCGTCCAGGACGGCGACGTGATGAACTTCCGCTTCAACGTCTGATCCACCCGCGCCGTCATCCCAGGCCTTGTGCCTGGGGCCCCTGTCGACGCGCTCCCGATCGTAGCCGAGCGAAGCTCCGCCGCAGCGCGAACCCTTGCGCAGCCTCGCCCAGCGGATAGAGGGATCATAGGCGCAAGGCCTAGCATGACGGTGGGAGGTTGGACCGTGGGCGAGTGGATCAGGCTGACCAGCCCCTTCGACGGCTTCTCCCTTCCGGCCTATCACGCGAAACCCGATGACGCCCGCCGGGGCGGCCTGGTGCTGATCCAGGAGATCTTCGGCGTCACCGAGCACATCCGTGAGCTCTGCGATGGATATGCGGCCGACGGCTACGAGGTGATCGCGCCCGGCTTCTACGATCGCCTGAAGCCTGGCTTCGCCGCCGAGGGCTACACCCAGGAGGCCGTCGCCGAGGGCGTGAAGTTCAGCCAGGAGACGCCCTGGGACCAGGTGGCCGGCGACCTGCAGGCCGCCATCGACGCCCTCGCGCCGCCGGTCTTCGCCGTGGGCTACTGCTGGGGTGGGGCGGCGACCTGGCTCGCAGCCTGCCGCACCACGGGCCTGTCGGCCGCCAGCGCCTATTATGGCCGCCGGATCAGCGAGCTGAAGGACGAGACGCCCAATGTCCCGACCATCCTGCACTTCGGCAAGACCGACGGCTCGATCCCGATGGAGCGGGTCGCCGAGATCGAGGCCGCCCACCCGGACCTGCCGATCTATCTCTACGACGCCGGCCACGGCTTCGCCTCCGACCGCCGCGCCGACTATTCGCCCGACAGCGCCCGTCTGGCGCGCCTGCGCAGCCTGGCCCTCTTCGCCCGCAACGGTGGCGGGCGCGGCGAAGGCGCCTAGGGCTCCTCGATCAGCCGGCGCACCTCGGGCTCGCGCTCAAGGCTGCGCGCCAGCACCGCCTGGGCGATCAGGATGCCGATGCCGGCGGCGTAGGCCGAGAACACGCCGGCCGGATAGGGCCCGCCGTGGGCCGCGACCGCCACCTGCCAATAGATGAACAGGGCGGCGCCGGCGAGCAGGCCGACCCCCGACAGCACCGAAACCCAGGTCTGGCCGAACCCCGCCTGGAAGGTGAGCCAGACATAGCGCTTCAGGATGCGGCGGGTCGGCGGGATCAGCAGGGGCAGCGCCAGGGACAGGAACAGGAAGCCGGCCGGCCACAGCAGGGTCACCTGGGTCTTCAGCCCTGTCGCCCCGGGCAAGGCCGCATAGGCGTTCACCACCGCGCCGGCATAGATCAGCCCCGCGGCGCTCACCGCCACGTCCTGCATGCGCTTGAAGTCGCGCCAGGCGCGCACATACCCCATGCCCCGATCCTAGCGGCGGATGCGGCGCCGTTAAGGCGCAATGCGGCGCCGTCGCCGAGACGGCGCGCCTTCGCTATGTTCCGAGTCACCTCAGCTTCGGGACCCGCCTTGCCGCCCGCCGTCCGCGCCCTTCTGGCCGCAGCCCTGGCGGCGAGCGCCTGCCCCGCGCGGGCCGGCGAGATGGCCTGCTGGGTCGACCGCGGGGTCCTGGTGGTGGCGGCCGAGATCGACGGCGTCACCGGCGACTTCATTCTCGATACCGGCACGGCCCGCACCCAAGTCCATGCCGACCGCGCCGAGGGCGAAGGCTTCGCCACGCCGGAATTCCGCGCCGACGTACGGCTGGGCGGCTACCGCCTGCCCGACCGTCCGATCCTGGCCGCGAGCCTCGACGCGCGGACCTTCTATTTCCCGACGCCCGTGGCCGGCGTGATCGGGGCCGACATCCTCTCGGCCTATGTGCTGGACATCCGCTATCAGCCCTGTCGCGCGGCCCTGTGGCGGCCCGACGAGGCGCCGCCCCTGGACGAGGGGGTGAACCTCGCCATGACCGTCAGCCCCGACGGGCGGCCCCTGCTGGAGGCCGCCGCGGGCGACGAGGCGCAAACGCAGGCGGGGCCCTTCGTCCTGGCCACCGGCCTCGACGTCGCCGCCCGGCTGGCCGACGACCTGGCAGCCGCGCCGGGGATCGCCAAGCCGGTCGAGCTCTTGCCCGGCGGCGTCGCCCTGCGGCCGCTGAAGAGCCTCACCTTCCAGCACGAGACCTGGCGCGACGTCTCCACCGGCCTCGTGTCCCGCGCCGACCTGCCACCGGGCGCCATGGGCGAGCTCGGCCCCGAGATCCTCGCCCGCTGGCGCTGGCGCTTCGACTTCCCGCAGGGCCGCGCGACTCTGGCGCCGCTGGACTGATCTCTCCACCGTGCATCCCCGCGAAAGCGGGGACCCAGGTGTTTTATCGAAGCGCGCCGGCGCGTCCGAAAGAGAACCCAAAAAAAGCCTGGGTCCCCGCTTTCGCGGGGATGAGCAGATGTGGGTCATCGCCCAACGAAAAGGGGCCCCGGTCGCCCGGAGCCCCTTCGCGTCTCGTGGATGTCCGCGGCCCTAGTGGGCGACGTTCTTCCAGATCTTCTTGTAGCTGAACCAGAGCAGGCCGCTGAAGATCAGCAGGTAGATCATCGCGGCCAGGCCGAAGGCCTTGCGCTCTTCCATCTTGGGCTCGGCGGCCCAGGTCAGGAAGGCCGAGACGTCCTTGGCCTGCTGGTCGACGGTCGACTTGGTGCCGTCGTCGAAGGTCACCTTGTTGTCCGCGAGCGGCGGCGGCATGCCGATGAAGCCGCCGACCGGCACCTTCGTCGCATCGCCCTTCCAGAACGAGCCGAGGTCGCCCGGGAAGTAGGGGTTGTAGTACTTGCCCGCCGGGACGGTCAGGCCGGCCGGCGCGTGACCGAAGCCGGTCAGCAGCGAGTAGATGTAGTCCGGGCCGCCTTCGCGGGCCTTGGCCATGTCGGACAGGTCCGGCGGCAGGGCGCCGCCGTTCGAGGCCCGGGCCGCCGGCTCGTTCGGGAACGGATGCGGGAAGCGGTCGGCCGAGGTGCCGGGGCGCTTCACCGTATCGCCCGTTTCGGAGTCGATGTCGTCGAACTGATAGTCCTTGGCGATCGACTTCACATACGGGTTGTCGTTCGCGTTCTTGTACTTCTCGTCATAGAAGGGACCACCCTTCTGGCCGAGGTTGCGGAACGACATCAGCTCCATGGCGTGGCAGGCCGAGCAGACCTCCCGATAGACCTTGTAGCCGCGTTGCAGCTGGGCCTGGTCGAACTTGCCGAGCGGCCCCTTGAAGGACCATTCGACCGACTTGGGCTCTTCCTCGGTGGTCGCGGCCATCGCATGGCCGGCCACGAGAGCAAGCCCCAGCGCCGCGAGAGCGAAACCTTTGCGCAGCATCGAGGCTCAACCCCTCTTT